>JAIXVB010000393.1 GCA_027483245.1 Verrucomicrobiaceae bacterium
AAAGTCTCCTCGGGTTTGTCGATGTTGGCGACATCATGCGCGAAGGTTTCTCCAAAGACCTCTTTGCGTGGTGTGGGGGCGCCCGATTTGAGCATGGGCAGGAGATTGATTCCTGGCAGTGTTGGGGGGATTTCCGTTTCCGCCGCCGCCAGCAGTGTGGGCATGATGTCGATGCTAGAGCAGAGTTGTTCTTTGCGATCTCCTGGCTGAATGACACCCGGCCAACTGAAAAGGATGGGCTGACGAGTGCCGCCTTCATGGGCAGATTGTTTCGATCGTGGCGCGTAACCTGGGCTGTTTGGATCTTGAATCCAGCCATTGTCCGCAACGTAAACAAAGATCGTGCTTTGAGTCAGTCCCTTTTGCTCAATGCGATCCATCAGCTGACCGCAGGTTTCATCAAACCACTCCACCATGGCGTAGTATCTCGCAATGTGGTCGGAGGTGATTCCTTTGGCTTTATACTTCAGAAACAAACGCTCTGGTGGCGTGTGCGGAGTGTGCGGCATGAACGGGGCATACCAGAGCATGAAGGGCTTTTTCTCAGTCGTTGCCTGATCGATGAACTCAAAGACAGGCTCCAGGCCTTCACGCCCGATTTTCAGTCCATCATCGCCATGGCGTCCGCCGGGTTTGGGAAAGCCACGCGTCATCCCCTGAGTGAAACCACCACGCTCAGGGCTACCTTCCCACCACTTGCCCGACTGATGACTCAAATAACCTTTCTGACGGAGCAAACGCGGAAGTGTGGGATGCACATCCACATGGGAAATAAGCTTCTCACGCAAGGCTGAGTAGGCAGGCGATTCTGCTTGGCTTTTCGCTTTCCCCTTCCCTTTACCCTTTTGCTGCATCTCGGGCAGTGGAGACGGATCATTGCCTGTCGTCATGTGTTGATGAGAATACAGGCCACAGGCAAAGGTCATCAAGGCAGGACGACACAGTGCGGTGGGCACATAGCCCCGTGAAAAAAGCGCACTGCGCGCCGCCAACCGATCCAGATTAGGCGTCTCGATCTGCCGGTGCCCCATGAAACCATAGTCGGTCCAAGCATGGTCATCCGAGATGATGTAAACAATGTTAGGCAGACTTGCTGCGGAGAGCGGCCCACAAACAAAGGCACTGAGAAGAACAACGAAGGTTTTAAACATATCTGGGAGAATTGAAAAGGGAGCATCAGGGCAGCAGCGTCAGCGTCAGGCGACGCACATCCATGACAGACTTTCCTGGAATCTTGATGGCACGGAGTGTCAGCGGACCCTGCCCCGAAGGCAGGTTGATCTCGCCTAAATGGAGCGTGCGAAAATCCTTCATCTGACTTTCGCCATCAGGCCGAGGCAGCGTGTCTTGATGGGTGTAAAGCGGTGGATCCCAACCGGGGGCGACGGGAGAACTCAGCCTTGCCTCTTGAAAGGCCAACTCAATGACAGCCCCTGCATCAGCTTCTTTGCAAGTGTAGTCAACGGTGACTTCATAGCGCCCTGCGGTATGCACATCGAGAAGCCAGACCATGCGGTCATCAAGACTCGTCCAGTTCACAAAGTAAGAACAGTTGGGAGCGCTGCTGCTGCGCTTTACTCCGCCCTGGGGCTCGCCGTCGCGTGCGGGCAAAAGGGTGATGGGAAACTCCCGATAACCGACTGGGATAGGCCGTGGATCGACGGCGCTGGCGATGCCTTTCTTTTTGCCACCTTTGGCTTTGGGCGTGAGCGCTTCAGCCCCGAACATCTCGCGACGCCAGGCTTTGACTGACTCGGCGAGTTGGGTGGCCAAAGCAGGTTCTTTGTCGTTGATCGCCGTGGTTTGGCCAGGATCAGCGATCATGTCATAGAGCTGCCCTGCGTTGTCGAGACGATGGGTTTGTGTGCGCACGCTCACGTTGCTGGCCCAGGAAGAAAAGATCATGCGTTCTGGCCAGTCCGAGGTCTGTTTGAGCAGCAGAGGAGTGAGATCACGACCATCTAAGGGTTTGTCCCCAACACGCTTCACACCCGCCAATGATGTGAGGGTCGGCAAGAGATCAATGGCTCCCGCAATTTGAGGAACGACATGCCCTGAAGGCAACTTCGCAGGCCAACTCAGATAACAAACGGAGCGCACGCCACCTTCATCCGTGGAGGCTTTCTTGCCCTTCATGCCACCGGTCCAGCGCATGGAGTTCGGACCATTGTCCGAGAAGTAAAGGATGATCGTGTTGTCTGCGAGTTGATGTTCTTTGAGCTTAGCCAATACACGCCCCACGTTCATGTCCTGGTTCTCGATCATCGCCAAAGCACAGCGTGTTTCATCGTCCACTTCCTTGTCCGGCTGTGTGGCACGTTGGGTAATGGGCTTGTCTTTAAAACGCTGCCAATCCTGCGCGGGAGCAGCCCAGGGCGAGTGCGGAGTGGTGAAGGGCACGTAGCATAAAAAGGGCTTGTTCTTGTTCCGCTCAATGAAACTGACAGCCCGATCGGTGCACACATCCACGATGTAACCTTGGGTGCGAATCATGCGCCCATTGTCCTCCAAAGGCGCGTCAAAATACTCTCCCCAGTGGCCTGAAGTGTGACCGAAGTATTCATCAAAGCCGCGCGCCATGGGATGATAAGGCCACTGACTGCCATTGTGCCATTTGCCAAAGGCACCCGTGGCATAACCGGCAGACTTGAAGGCATCTGCGATGGTTTTTTCACTCAAATCCAAGCGCTCTTGTCCGGTGGAAACACCCCGAACTCCCCCACGAGGATGATAACGTCCGGTAAGGAATTCGCCGCGTGTTGGAGCACAAACAGGACACACATAAAAACGATCCAGCGAGACTCCACCACGGGCGATGGAATCAATGTTCGGCGTGCGCACCTGCGTATTGCCAGAGTGACTGTAATCACCCCAGCCGGCATCATCGGCGAGAAAGATCACGATGTTCGGTGGAGCGGCAGCCGTGAGCTGACGACAGGCGATCACCAGAAGTGCCGCAAAGAAGAGAAGGCCTTTCATGGGAGGGAATGTTATGGAAAGCTCTTTTGCTGAGCGACCGCATCGGCACGCACAACTCCCTCTTGATTCATCAGCGGCTGAGGTTGTGCCACGCGACCGAGAGGGCGACAGCCAGGCCCCAAATTTTCCAGACCAAGATCATCCTTCTGAGTTAGGGCGAGCGCTTGCAATCGCTTCACCACGTCCGGGTGTCTTAGCGCAACATTTTGGGTTTCGCCGATGTCATCGACAAGGTTGTAAAGTTGCGGTTGGGGCGCTCCTTTCTTTTTACCCGGTGGACCATCCGCCAGCGCGAGATGCAACTTCCAGGGACCCGAGCGTACCGCTTCGAGAGTGAATCCGCGGTAGTAAAAAAAGTGATCTCGCGGTGACTGCGCGGAATCTCCGAAGAGTGCGGAAGAGATGTCCAAGCCATCGATTTTACGATCCGCAGGCAGCTTAGCTCCACCGAGTTGAGTCAGTGTGGGCAAGACATCCATCATGCTGGTAATTGCCGCCGTGCTCGAGTCAGCCGGGATTTTTCCAGGCCACCAAGCGAGCGTGCAAACACGGATGCCACCTTCAAACGTCTGCCCTTTTGTGCCTCGCAACGGTTGATTGTTGGAACCAAAATTTAGCGCACCTCCATTGTCACTCGTGAAGATGACCAGGGTGTTTTCGGCAAGCTTAGATTCACGCAACACATCCAGTACCTGACCCACGCTCCAGTCCACCTCTTGAGCCCAATCACCGATCAAACCGTTCGGTGACTTGCCCATAAAATCCTTCGATGGATAGAGCGGAAAATGCACTGCCGTGTGAGGCAGATACAGGAAGAAGGGCTTCTCCACATTCTGGCGGATGAACTTCACGGCGCGCTCCGTGTATTGTCGAGTCAGAGCAAACTGTTCCTCCGCACGCACACGTCCCACGACTTTATCATTCTCCATCAATGGCAGAGGAGTTTGAGCTGGCCCTTTCAAGCCTGTATCATCAGAGGCCTGATTCTTGTTTTTTGCCGCTTTGTTCGTTGTGTTCTTGGGAGTGGGTAAAGACTTGCCTGGATTGCTCTTGGAGCCATCCGCTGCCGGGCCCATGTCATTCGAATAAGGGATCCCAAAATAGGAATCGAAGCCCTGACGAGTTGGCAAGAATTCAGGCTGATCGCCGAGATGCCATTTCCCGATGCAAGCGGTCGCATAGCCAGCCTCCTTCAGGACCTCAGCGATGGTTCGCTCCTCAGGGTGCAGCCCCACGGCGGCGGCAGGGAATAACACGTGAGGTATCGGCAGCGCACGTTTCGGATAACAACCTGTCATCAAGGCAGCGCGTGATGGGGAGCAAACCGGAGCCGCATAGTGACTCGTCAGTTTACGCCCCTCCTTCGCCATTCGATCAAGGTTAGGAGTCAGGTTGTTCGAACCAAACGGACCGATGTCAGCATAACCGAGATCATCGATGTTGATCACGATGAAATTGGGTTTCCGAGTCTGCTCGGCCTGAGCAGGAAGCAGGGCTGAAAACAGCGCAAAGAAAAGGATGCGTTTGAATAACATGGCGGACGCATGAAACGCAGCGCAGGCCTCCAGATTTCACCAATGACGCTACCAAGCGCTCAATCATGGAATCAATGGCACTGGACCGTCTCTTCTGTGCCTGTGAAAATAAAGGTTTTAGATGAACCTCCGGTTTTCCGATCAGGCCGAGGGCTCTTCTTCACTTGGCCTTTTTGGCTTTCACCTCAAGAGGTGTGAAGGGAGGAAAGGCTGCACGGCGGGCCTTCCAAGTCGGCAACTCTTCGGCTTTTACAGTGGACAGTGTGACATCATCGATTTCCACCATGCCACCTTTGGGGCCAGCAAAACCGAGGCCGTTGCCGCCACTCGCCACAGCTTTCGCGAAGCACTCGTGGCGTGCATGAAGCGTAGGCCCCCCTGCGATTTGAATGACCACTTCATCGCCTTTCATCTCCACGAGAAAGTGCAGCCACTTGCTAGGCTCAGGCTTGAACTCTTTGACCTGGGCCACCCGCACGGTTTCCCCATCGGCAAGCAGCTCCAGTCCGTCCGCACTGAGACGCAGTCGGCAAACGTGGTGTCCGAACTCCACAAAGGGCACGATGTTGGTTTCACTTCCTCCTGTGAAACGCACTGAAAATTTGGCCATGAAGGGTGAGGGAGTGATGGGCGCAGAAATTCGGGGTTCATAACCGAAATGATCCTTCTTTTTCGCCTGGTATTCAGGTGTCGATGGACGCCCCCGCAGCACGCCCTCTTCAACCTTCCACTGTGTCCCTTGACGCGCGCCCCAGTGCTTTTTGTTAAACGGACCCGGCTGAGAAAAATCATCCTGAAGAACAACCTGATCTGGCACAGTCATCAGGGGCTTCAATTCGGCCAGATCTTCGGCAAGAACAGCCGTCACGCAGGGAATAACAAGAGATAGGAAAACGATCGAGAGTTTCATGATCAACAAAGAGACGCCCTGTAACGAAGCCCGACTTGATTCATTTCATCGAGTCTGTTTGTTTATCACAGGTGCAGAGTGTCGATCCAGCATGGCGCGCAACTGGCTCACGATTTGGGGCCTTTCCGATGCCACATTTCGCGTCTCCAAAGGGTCTGTTTGATAGTCGTAGAGTTCGAGTTCTGCGTCCTCATCCGCAGCTCCCAGGGTCTTCCATTCGACGAGCCGATAACGTTCCGTGCGAATGGCTCGGCCAAGTTTGCTTTTTGGAAACACATGATAGGCATGATCGCGAACACGTGCTCCTGAGTCTTTCAGCACTGGAACCAGACTGACGCCATCGACGGCTTGCGGGCCTTGTGGCGCGGGCAATCCAGCGAGTTCGACCAGTGTTGGAAAAAGGTCCACACTTTCAGCCAACTGGCGTGTGTGACTCCCCGGCGCAGTGATACCGGGAGCACTGATCAAGAGAGGGATGCGGTTGGCCTGCTCATAGTTGGTGTGCTTTGTCCAGATGCCATGGTCCCCGAGATGAAAGCCATGATCTCCCCAGAGAACCACGATCGTGTCCTGCGTGAGTTCCAGGCGATCCAATTCATCCAAGACTCGACCAATCTGGGCATCGACGAAACTTGTGCTGGCATAATAACCATGAATGAGTTGGCGAGTAAGTTCAGGAGAAAAGGCTTCGCGGCCTTCAGGAATGGGCTTGTAGGCTGCGATTTCGCCACCGCGCTTTTGAGCCACTCGTGGCGAATCAACCGGGTGATCTTTAAACGTGGGCATCGGCAGTTTTTGAGGATCATGCAGATCCCAGTATTTCTTCGGAACTGAGAACGGCAGGTGAGGACGCACAAAACCCACAGCGATAAAAAACGGCACCGCCTCCTGTTCATGACGTTGCTTGGCAGCCTGCAAGCGTTTGATGGCCTCAAGGGCAACACGACCATCGGCATAATCATCATCCTGCACCTCTGGGGACTCAAAGGCGGCCCCTCGAGGCAACTTGTGAATCTGATTCAGTTTCTGATTGGTAAACAGAGCCTCTTCGCGAGTGAGTTGGCCACCTTCCGTGCTGCTCGGGTCGAGATATTCAATGACCTTATCTTTGAAGTGTGGAACCGAGAACGACAGAGGATCTCCGTCATTGCCGTGGCCAATGTGGAAGACCTTGCCGATCGACTCCGTGCGATAACCACCGTGTTTAGCGAAGTGCTGCGGCATCGTCACAGCTTCAGGCAGAACCTTTCTCAGTTCACTGCCCAGTCCGTAAAGCCCGGTGGAAGTCGAGTGTGAGCCCAGCATCAACGTGAAGCGTGAGGGCGCGCAGACGGCCTGATTGCAATAAGCGAGGTCAAAGCGCATGCCACGAGAAGCCAGCCGATCCAGGTGCGGTGTTTTCGCGGCGAGATCGCCATAACAACCCAGCGCGGGCTTCAAGTCATCCACGAGGATGAGCAGAACATGGGGAGCAGCGATCGCTTTGAATGCCCCCAAAAGAAGAAGAGTGATGAGCAGACGTGTCATGCCGAGTGGGGAGAAGTTTGAGCGAGTAAGTGATGTCTCTGAATGACTCGGATCATTTCGGGCCAAAGAGATGTTCGCCACGCTTGGCCGCTTGATGAACCTTAGGTGTGTCCATCGGGATGCCAGGGTCATTTTGTTCGCGCATCCAGGCATCCAGTTGGGCACTGAGCTTGGCTTGGATCTCGAGATGTTCGGGTCGATGAATGAGATTGGTCATTTCATAAGGGTCCTTGCCTGTGTGATAGAGCTCTTCAGCCGGGCGTGTGATGTAGCGCTTCACGAGGTTATAATTGGCCGGTTTATCAGCGGCACTCGACACCCAAGTGGGCCAGTAGGGGTTGTTCAAAGCGCCACCGCCTTGGACCCCCATGAGATGTTTCTCAATATAGATTTCAGAGGGGGTGAGATTGCGAATGTAATGCCATTCACCATCCGTGATGCTGCGCACCGGGTAAGCGGGCCCTTCTGGAATGTTGTTGTGCACTCCATACGCAAAGTCTCGGTGCGTGCTTTTCTCTCCACGCAATACCGCCGCGAAACTACGACCTTCCATGGCAGGTGATGGCTCACCTCCTGACAGATCGATCAGGGTGGGGGTGACATCGGCATACTGCACCAGGGCATCCGTATGCTTGTTTGAAGTGATCTGACCCGGCCAACGCGCAATCAACGCTGTATGCAGCCCAGTGTTCCAGCAGGTCCATTTGTTGCCTGGGAATTGGGAACCTTGTTCACTGGTGAAAAGAACGAGCGTCTTCTGCGCCATGCCCGATTGATCCAAGGCAGCGAGAATCTCTCCCACTTGCTGATCCATGTAGGTGATCTCCGCGAGATAAGCGGCAAAGTCCTGACGTGTCTTCGGCGTGTCGGCAATATTGGGTGGGAGCTTGAGTTTCGAGGGTGGGTAAGCTGAAGCATCTCCCATCACCCACGGCACGTGCGGTTCCGTGAGTGCCACGACCAAACAAAAGGGATGTTTGGCATCGTGTGAGATGAACTCACGAACTCCACTCAGATCATGGGCTCGAGTTGGATTGCGTGTGCAACTGGGGTCAAAGCCGGGCACGCTTTCAAAGGGAAAGCTGGCTTCTGGAAGCACGTGCACTTTTCCTGCAATGCCTGTGCGATAAC
This sequence comes from Verrucomicrobiaceae bacterium, assembly GCA_027483245.1. Lineage (GTDB taxonomy): Bacteria > Verrucomicrobiota > Verrucomicrobiia > Verrucomicrobiales > Verrucomicrobiaceae > Prosthecobacter. The sequence continues at coordinate 8,083 of JAIXVB010000393.1, forward strand.
CCTGAGGAGCCAGATACTGCGGCAAGCTACGCGTGCCGGGCCGGCTCGCGCTGTGGTTCCATGCACAACCATTGCGCTGAGGATACTGACCTGTGTAGAGCTCAGCGCGACAGGGCTGACACATGGCAGAACTGACATAGGCACGATTGAAGGTCAGCCCTTCTGAGGCGAGGCGATCAATGTTCGGTGTCTTGGCATTTTGGCCGCCATAGACCGGCAGATCATTGAAGGTGCAGTCATCGGCGAGGATGATCAGGATGTTGGGTTTGTCCGCAGAGATCAGCGGGCAAGCCCCAACAAACGTCCAGAGAATCAGGATCAAACAGCGCAGGGTCGAAGAAGGAATCACAGCGTTTTCTTTTTGGCTTTGGCTTTTGGTTTGGGCAACTCAGCCCCAAGTGCGGGGCCATTGTCGGGAGGCATGGAGTGGTGCCAAGAAATCACCTCTTGGGTGAGGTGCTCAACCACCTGCAAATGCTGCGCAGCCACATTGGTGGTTTCGCCACGATCTTGGGCGAGATCGTAAAGCTGGGCTTCACTACCATCGTAGTTGCAGAGCAGTTTCCAGTTCCCCTCACGCATCGCTAGATCCGGCAGACGTTCTTTCGAGGGTTTCATCGTCTTTCGATCAGGTGGACGACGCCAATAGATCGGGGAACGGCGTGAACCCGTGCTTTCCCCGAGAAGAACAGGCGCGAGGTTTTCACCATCAAAGGTGGTGCCTTCAGGCGCGTTCACCTGAGCGAGCGCGAGCATGGAAGGCACGAGATCAAAAGCTGCAAACACCGACGATTCATTGTGCATCCCCGTTTTATTTTTCGCCATCAAACCCGGTGCCCAGGCGATCAGTGAAGAACGTGTCCCACCTTCATACAACGTGCCTTTAGAACCGCGAAACGGTCCCGCCTTGCCTGCCCCTGGCTCAGGGCCATTGTCAGAACAGATGAGGATGACGGTGTTTTCACGCAGCTCGGGCGAAGCGCGGATGTGATCAAACAGTTTGCCCAACTGACGATCCATCTCTTTCAGCACCGACAAATACAGTCCTCGTTTGCCATCCGCCCACTGATCCGTGGGTGGCCACCACGGCCCATGAACATCGTCGGGCCAAAGATTGATGTAGAAGGGCTGCTTCAGGCGTGCCGCTTTGTCGATGAACGGCAGCGCTGCGTCCACAAAGCCACTCGTGATCGTCGAGCGCTGCATCCAAGTCACCGGCTGCCCCAGGCGCTCCGCATCGGCCCAGATCTTACCCGGCTCTGTGTCGCCTGGTTTCAAAGTCAGCGGCAGAAGTTTGGCTCCCATGCCCTCAAAGTTTGTGAGGGATGCTTCGAACCCGTAACTCGTGATCGGCGGTGCGTCATCGACATCTCTTTGACCTCCGAGATGCCACTTACCGAAATGCCCCGTGGCATAACCGTTGCCTTGAAGCAGTCGCGCCAGCGTCTGAGCTTGAGGGTCCAGCCACTGCGCAACTCCGCGCCTTTCATTGTCGGCGCGATTGTTGAGGAAAGAGGTGATCTTCCACCGCTGAGGATATTGCCCGGTGGTCAGGGCGCAGCGTGAAGGGGAGCAAATCGGTGCATTGACATAAAACTGCGAGAAACGAATCCCCTCGGCCGCCATGCGATCGATGTGAGGTGTTTGTGCCTCTTGATTGCCGAAGCAAGACAGATCCCCCCAACCCATGTCGTCGATGAAGACCATGACGAAATTGGGCCGTGGCGCAGCAGTGACAAGACCACTGAGCAGCAACCAATGAACAACTAGAAGATAAAAGCTTTTCATCATCATTGGGCTTTCTTTTGACCTTTGCCTTTTTTGCCCTGCGCACCGCCGAGCGGCCAGGGTTTGACTCCGACACGCTTGGCCCAAGCGTCCCATTCCGCAGCCATTGCCTTCATGCGTTCAGGCTGTTGGATGGCCAGATCCTGCATCTCCGTGCGATCCTTTTCGATGTTGTAGAGTTCCCAGTCACCGCGGTTCTTGGAGACAAGTTTCCAGCTCCCCATGCGGACAGCGCGATTGCCTTCGTGCTCCCAGAACAGTGGGACTTCTCGCTTCAAACTTTCTCCCGCTAACGCTGGCATTAGGCTAACTCCTTCCATGGGTTGGATCGAGTTGCCCTGATAGGCTTCAGGATAACGACCACCCGACAGATCCACACAAGTCGCCATGATGTCGATGAGATGGGTCGGCTGAGCTTCGAGCTTGCCTTGACGATCGCTCGCGATGCCTCGTGGCCAGTGGGCAATGAGGGGTGTGCTGATGCCGCCTTCGTGTTGCCAATGCTTGTATTCACGAAAAGGTGTGTTGCTCACGTTGGCCCAGTTTTGACCGTAGCCAATGAACGTGTCCGCATCTCCAGGCAGCACGCCTTTTCCCTGGCGTATGGGATAGCCATCGCGTGTCTGTTTCGGAATCATATCTGGCTGGAGATATTCATTCGCGAGAGCAGGCAAAGACGGTTTTTCACCTCGCGCTTGATGCGGGCCATTGCGACCCATGCCTTCCGCACAGCCACCGTTGTCTTGGAGATAAAGAATGAGTGTGTTGTCGTATTGGCCGTTCTTTTTGAGTGTCTCGACAAGACGTCCGATGCCCTGGTCCATGCAATCCAACATGGCGGCATACACCTCCATGCAGCGGGACTCCCAGGCCTTGTTCGCCACCTGATTCCAGTCCCCCACCTGCGGCGTGACCTGCCAACGAGGATCGAGCAGACCGAGTTGTTTCATCTTTTCCAAACGAGCCCTGCGAATGCCTTCATAACCGACATCATATTGACCTTTGTATTTAGCAATGTCCGCTTCCTTGGCGTGCATGGGCCAGTGTGCCGCGGTGTGCGCCATGTAGATAAAAAACGGTTTCTCTGGGCTGCGCTGCTGATGCTCTGTCACAAAACGTGCAGCATGATCGTTGATCGCGTCTGTGTAATAAAACTGTTTGGGCTGATACTCTGGATCGGCAAAGGGAGAAATGAGCGCATTGTCACGGACCAGCGTGTTCGGATCAAAAAAACTTCCCGCTCCATGGATCGTGCCATAGAAACGATCGAATCCGCGTTGAAGTGGCCAGTTGTATTTATCGGTGTCGTTCAGCGCCTTGGCTTTTTTGGTGACATGCCACTTGCCGGTCATGTAAGTCGCGTAACCTGCCGTTTTGAGCACTTCGGCCAAGGTCACGGCTTTCTTGCTCAGGTCCCCTGCATAGGCATCGCCGACTTTGGTGCTCCAATCGTCCACCATGTGTCCGATCCCTGCTTGATGGGCATAGAGGCCTGTCAGCAAAGCTGCCCGGGTGGGGCAACAACGGGCGGTGTTGTAAAACTGAGTGAAGCGCACTCCGCCTTTCGCGAGTGCATCCAGATTCGGCGTGTTGATCTCTCCTCCATAGCAACCCAAGTCCGAATAACCGACATCATCCGCCATGATGACGATGATGTTTGGCGGTGCGGAATGAACCGAACTCTGGAAGGCGATGAAAAAGACAAGGAGCGTGAGAACAAGCTTCATCCCCATCTAGACGTGACTCAGGGGATCATGTTGCAGCTCAAAACCACGGGAACCTATCCAAGATGCAACCCATCCCACGTCTTGCTTTGTCAGGTGTGTTTCGAAAGACGGTCCAAAATCCGTTTTAATGACCTCCCCGAAAAATATGAGACCTCAACGGCCCACCCGAGTTCTAAATGAGCCTGCCAAAGATTGAGCGATAAGCACAGGCGGGAGACTTCGTTGATGTGGCCTCATGATTCGTTCTTTTGTTGTTTGCAGCTTCATCACTTTTTGGACGGCCTTTGCCAGCGCGTCTGAAAGGCCTAACATCATCGTCATCATGGCAGACGATCTGGGCTATGGTGATGTGGGCTGCTACGGCGCCACGGAGGTGAAGACACCCCACATTGATCAGCTCGCGGCCGAGGGGCTGCGTTTTACCAGCGGTTACTGCTCAGCCTCGACCTGCACGCCGACGCGGTTCTCCCTGCTCACGGGCACGTATGCGTTTCGTCAAAAGGGCACCGGCATCGCAGCACCAGCGGCTCCAGCCATCATCAAACCCGGCACAGAAACCATGGCCAGCCTGCTCAAGAAAGCGGGTTATACCACCGCAGTGATCGGCAAGTGGCATCTCGGTCTGGGCGATCCAGCACCGGATTGGAATGGGGAGCTAAAACCTGGGCCCTTGGAGATCGGCTTTGATCACTGTTACCTGCTGCCGACCACGAATGATCGTGTGCCGCAGGTCTTCGTGAATGATCACCGCGTGCAGAATCTCAATGCCCAAGATCCACTCTGGGTCGGCAACAAGCCGCCCTCCCCCGATCATCCCACAGGCATCACGCATCGCGACACGCTGAAGATGAATTGGAGCCATGGGCATAACAACACGATCCACAATGGCATCAGTCGCATCGGCTTTTACACAGGTGGCAAAGACGCGCGTTTCCGCGACGAAGATCTCGCCGATGAATGGGTCAAGCACTCGGACGCCTGGATCGAAGCGAATCAAAAGCAGCCCTTTTTCCTCTACTTCGCCAGCCATGACATCCACGTGCCACGCATCCCCCATGAACGCTTTCAAAAAGCCACCTCGCTGGGACTGCGCGGTGACAGTATCGTGCAGCTGGACTGGTGTGTGGGTGAACTCATGAAGACCCTGGATCGGCTGAAGCTCACGGAAAAGACGCTGATTATCTTTTGCTCCGACAACGGCCCCGTGCTTGATGACGGTTATCAAGATGGGGCCGTGGAAAAAATTGGCACTCACCAGCCAGCCGGGCCTTTCAGCGGCGGCAAATACAGCGTTCAGGAAGGTGGGACACGGACTCCATTCATCACGCGCTGGCCTGGGCGTATTCGTCCGGGCATTTCTGACGAAGTGGTCTGCACCGTGGACCTTTCCGCCAGCCTGGCCGCACTGACGGGGGTGACACTTCCAGCCGATGCCTGCCTCGATAGCATGCCCGTGATGCCCGCTCTCTTGGGAGAGTCTGGAGCCAAGGGCCGCGATCATCTTTTGCAGCAGGACAATGGCGTGAGTGGCAACTTTGGCCTGCGCACAGGGCCCTGGAAGCTCATGCGGGTGAAACAACCCACCAAAACACAAGCGACGGTCTCCAGAAAAAAGACCGCTGAGTCGAGCAAAGTTCATCGTCTCTACCATCTGCCAGATGATCCAGCCGAAACCAAGGACCTTAGCGACGAGAATCCAGACAAAACAAAGGAACTGATCGAAAAGCTCGAGACGATCCTGAGCGCAGGGCGAACACGGCAGCCCTGAGGCGTCGGGCAGCCCATCACGGTGAAGAAGATGACGAGGGAGGAACCTTGAGTGACCGTTTCCTCTCTTTACACCCTGCCTATCTGCCGCCATTCGTTTGGCATTCCCTATGAACCGCCAAGAGAACCTCGAAGCCTTTTTCCGCGACGGCAAGACCGTCATCCTGCCCATCGACCACGGTGTCGCCATTCCTGTGCCAGGGTTGGAGAACCCCTTTGCCATGATTGATGCAGTCAGTCCTTTTGTGGATGGTTACGTCATGAATCTCGGCGTGGCGATGCGCGCGGCTGACTCCATGGCGGGCAAGGGCATCTGCCTGCGCACGGATGTTTATAACACGCGCATGACCGGAGACGGTGCAGGGAGCATCAACGTGTATGGCGTAGAAGAAGCCGAGGCCGTGGGTGCCAATGCTGTCATGAACATGCTTTACCCAAACTCCATCAGTGAGCGGGTGAACTTTCAAGAATGCGCGGACATCATCCGCAGCAGCATGGATCTGGACATCCCGGTGATCATTGAGGCCCTGCCGTATGGCCTCGGTCAGACGGACAAATACACTCTGGAAAACATCGCTTTTGCCGCCCGTCTCGCAGCGGAACTGGGGGCAGACGTGGTGAAAGTCCCCTACCCGATTGATGCCAAGCCAGGTGATTTCCGAAAGGTCGTCGATCAGCTCTGGGTGCCGGTGATCGTCCTCGGCGGTGCCTCCATGAATGACGATGCAGCCCTGCTCAAAATGACCGAAGACGCCATGGATGCCGGGGCAGCAGGCATTGCGATTGGACGCAACGTTTGGCAGCACAAGAACCCAGCCGCCATCGCGCGCAGCCTGGCCAGCATCGTGCATGAGGAGTCCTCAGCTCTGGAGGCCCTGGCGCTGTTGAAAGAACCGATTCGTTGATCCTGTAACGTTCCGACTCACCATGAAAAAGTCCGCTTTTTTTGCCTCGTCACTGCTGCTGCTCACTCAGGTGAATGCGGCTGATTTGAAGACCTTCAAGATCACAGGTGATGACTGGGCAGAAGGTGAACCGCCAAAGGAAGTCTTCGTGGTGGATGGCACCATCAAGATCGCTGCCAAGGAGGGCAACAAAGCGATCATGATCTCGCCCGAAAATCTCGTGGATGCCAGCGCTCAGTTGGCTGTCTCTGCGGCAGGTGAGTCGGTCATTCAGGCCAAAGTCTTCGCCAGCAAACAAGGGCGCAGCAATCCGCGCTTTGGCGTCGCTGTGCATGGCATGAGCGGCTATCGCCTCATCGTCAATGCCCCGAAGAAGCAGCTGGAGCTAATCAAATCCGACACGACCCTGGCTAGCATCCCGTTCACTTGGACCACGGATGCTTGGCTTTGGATGAAGCTGGAAGCCCGCAAATCCGGTGAAGACTGGATCATCACTGGCAAGACCTGGGAAGCCGATGCGACAGAGCCTGCCGAGGCACAGATCAAACACACCGACAAGGGCCTCAAAGGTCAAGGCAAGGCCAGCGTCTGGGCCACTCCGTATTCGCAGACACCCATCTATTTTGATGACATCGAAGTCGCTGTGGAAGTGCCTGCTGAGGTGAAGTGAAGAGAAATTTTGAAAAGGAATGTTTTTCCATTTGCCAGACGAATACATGCCGGTATTATCGCGGCCCATCACTCGGCTTTGGAGCGGTAGCTCAATTGGTTAGAGCGCCAGCCTGTCACGTTGGAGGTTGCGGGTTCAAGTCCCGTCCGTTCCGCCAGAGATGATGAAAAACGACCCGCTCAGCAATGAGCGGGTCTTTTGTTTTGCGGGTGTTCACGCGCCTGATCCGGCCGCTCCGAGAAGCCTCGTGCGGGTCTTTTTACAGGCCGCTCAGTTGCTGGATCGCCAGGACATTCATGACCACTTTGGGAACGAAGGAATCCAGCTCCACATACTCCGGTAATTTAGAGCCATCCGTAGCGCGCTCAGAACAATGCGCGTTGCCACCAAAGGGCCCCATGGCATCCACCGTGGGAGCCAAAGGATAGAGGTAATTGGCATCGCTCAAGCCACCCCGCGCCATTCGATTCACGGTCAGGCCAAGGGCGGCTCCGGCGCGCTCCCAAGCGGCAAAGAGCTGCTCCGTCTCAGGACTCCCCGGCCAAGCAACCGTGCGGCCCAGAAGCTCAATCGTGATCTCCGCACCGGCTGACGTTTTTCCCACCAGAGAATCCAAGGCCGCGGCTGCGCGATCCAGCACCTCAGGCTCAAACGCACGCATTTCCAGCTCAGCCACGGCCAGATGCGGCACACGATTCAAAACAGTGCCGCCCTGGATACTAGCGACATTGACCGTCAGATTCTGCGCAGGGTCCGTGAGAGCATGGATCTGCGGCAAAAGCTTTGCGAGTTCGACCACGGCATTGATCCCAGCGCCATGATTGCTCCCAGCATGAGCTGCGCGTCCTGTGCAGGTGACACGATACTCCAACCGCCCCTTCCGAGAAGTGACGATGTGATAGCCCTTGGCATCCACCGTGCCGCCTTCAAAGACGAGCACCGCACG
>JAIXVB010000268.1 GCA_027483245.1 Verrucomicrobiaceae bacterium
CCCTGGAAGCCGCGCTCAAGATCCACGCGGGTTATCCCCAGAATAAGCCTCAACTCGCAGGCAAACAGGGCGGACCGATTCCGTTTGTGACTCCCACGGACATGCCCACCCTGGGGGCCAAATATCAGCGCGAGCTCAACTGGGAAGGCAAGGTGGTGCAGAGCTGCATCCACTGTCACATGATCGGCGAGGCCCTGCGCACATCTTACCGCGATCAAAGGAAGCCGATACCGGCAGAGTGGATCTACCCGATGCCTGCGCCGCAGACCGTGGGGCTGACCCTGGCCCCGGATCAAATCGCCCGCGTCACCGAGGTTCTGCCAGAGTCCTATGCGGCCAAAGCTGGCGTGCAGGCGGGGGATGACGTTTTATCTCTGGCGGGGCAACCGCTCGTCTCCAGCGCCGACTTTGCCTGGGTCCTGCACCGCAGCGGAGACAGCGCTGAGCATGAGATGATCGTTCAGCGCGCCGGGGTGGAGTTACCTCTCAAACTGGAACTGCCTAGCGGCTGGCGTTTCCTCACCAGCAACGAAGGCCGTGTGGGTGCCTGGGGCATGCGCGGCATGGCCACGGGCGGCCTGCTGCTGGTGGATCTGACCGATGAGGAGCGAGCCCAGCGCAGTCTGCCGAAGAGCGGCATGGCTCTCTGGGTCAAGGGCCTGGGCCTGCACGGAAAACATGGCGCGGCGAAAAGGGCGGGTTTTCAGAAAGACGACGTCATCCTCGAGTTCGATGGCCTGAACGATCGCCTCACCGAGAGCCGCCTCCTGGGGCACCTGCTGCAAAAACGCCTCCCTGGTGAAAAGGTCCCAGTCACCCTGCAGCGGGGTGAAGAGCGCCATGTCCTCCAGCTCCCGATGCAATAACTCAGCTCGCTGTTACCCTCGTGCCCGGGGGCCAAGAGGCTGTGTTTCGTTTTGGCGGGCGAATTCTTCCGGCATCAGCAGCTCGACATCGGCGCCCAGGTTCATCGGACCGAGGAAATGATATTCCGTGCGCTCCGCCGCATCCGCCAGCCAGGCAAAGGACTGATGATAGAGCTGGAGGAAACGATCGACAAAAGGAGCGATCACCTCGGAGGCATCGGCGGCCATCTTGGCGGACAAAGCTTTCATGTCCACGGCCGCAGCGGGATTCATGGAGATGTTCAGCGGCTCCGGCAGCTTGCCGCCCTGGAGCAGGTGATCATTGAGCGTCAGGCTGCGTTTTCCCGGTGCGAAGGGATAGATGGCCCCATCCATGGTCGCCAAAATCTGTCGCACGAGATTGGTCATCTTGGGCACGACGGATTGCAGGGCGCTGAACTGGCTGGCGGTGTCATCGACGCTGGCGTAGCGCGCGCCCAATGTCTGAAAGGCAAAGAAGGTGGTCAGCAGCTCTCGGAACGGCGGCAGTGCACCGGCCATGGCTTCATAAATGGACACCCAGGAGGGCAGGTCAGGTTTGCGAGACAGCAGTTCCTCATTGAGCAGTGCCGAATCACTCCACCAAAGCAGACCCAGTGCAGCCGCGAATCGGCTTTCCAGTTTCACTTCATAGGCCACCAGCGCGGTCTCCATGTGTTCCATCAGCATCCGCTGCCTGCCCGCCTCGCCGCGCAGGGACTGGGGACTGGTGTCATCCGTGCCAAACTGCATGCGCGAGATCACATGCCCCGCGAGGCTGAGCGTCGCGGCTGCCTCCAGATCACGGCGGCGTTGCCAGGCCAGATTCCACTCTTGCAGGGCCGCTTTCAGTCGCGTGCCCCATTCGCTGATCTCGCGCCGCACTTTGAGGATCTCCTCTTTGAGCTGCTCACTGCCAGGGGAAACCGCAGGCGTGCTGCCCAGGCCGCACATCGCCCGTTCGGGGTGCGCTAGGCCGCCAAAGTAACGTTTGATCAGCACGAGGGAGTGATCTTCACGCCGATTCTGATGCAGAACTTCCTCCTCCGCCACCAGTCGGTGCGTGTGCAGGGCGATCCCCAGTTCGTGCTGGTAGTAGAAACAGGTGACCTGCCGGGACAGATCCACAAACCCACGCAGTTGAGCAGCGGCAGGGGCGTCTGATTTTAATTGAGGTAACAAATGTGCGCCTTTGGGGAGCGATGATGCTGTTTTGGATTCGCCGCCGCCGCGCTGATGTGCTGCCCGCGCCACATGCCGTGCGATGAGCAGGGCCAGATTGTCAGGCAGACGTTCCTGAGTCAGGCCGCGCTGGATTTCCACCCGTGAGGCCGCCCAGGCTTCGTCTAGCAGGCCCATTTTTTCTTGCAGGCTGCTCCAGGCCTCGCGTCCGATGAAGTTCATCGCTGCCTTGTCAGCTCCTGCCCCCAACCGCAGCAACGCCGCCGCACTGATCAGTCGTGCTCCTAGCACAAACAAGGCGAAGGGCACCTTCGCCACGCCCATCCATATCCAGGTGGTGATGCGGACGGCTTTTTGGGTGGAGGTCTCTTTTTCCGGTTCCTTGCGCAGTTGCAACTCCCACGGATCACGCTCATGCAGCGCCCGATAAAACCACGTGTTCAGTTCCCGGACCAGATGCGAAAACGTCGTGCCCAGGCCGCCCGCATTCATCGCCAGTTCGCGCACCAGCAGCGCCGCCAGCTCCCGCGCACTCACCACGCTGATCACTGGCAGGCCGATGTTGAGCACCAGTGCTCCGCCTGCAACACCCAGCACGCCATCGCGCACGGAGGAGCGAACGGTGACGGTCGTATCCACCCAGATTTCCTCCGGTGGGTCCAGCCGCAAGTGATAGCAAAGTTTATCGACGATTTGGAACAGCGCAGGTTGGCTTGCCGGGGTCGCCTGCATCGCCGTGTGCACCGAGCGGGGGCTCGGCATCAGAGGTCTCAGCATGAAAATCCACGTCGCGATGCCCGCCGCCAGATACGACAGCGGCAGGGCATCTTGCCAGCGCCAGCTTTCCGCGACCGCTAGGTTTTTGGTCCATTCAAACCCCACCCAGCCCAGAAAGAACCCAAACACGATCACCACCAGCACATACAGCAGGGGCAGCAGCAGCGTCACGGCGCTGGTGCACAGCAAAAGCAGAAAATGAATTGGCCCACGCCAGGGAGTCAGGCGCACACGCTTGGGCAGCGGTGGGGGAGCGTGGGAATCAGACATCGCGAGAAAGGCAAAAAGCCTGAAACGCTA
>JAIXVB010000624.1 GCA_027483245.1 Verrucomicrobiaceae bacterium
ATGATGAGCCACCTCGCCGCTACTGCACTCCAGTGGGCTGACTTTGTCGGTCCCCCAGAGCCTTATGTGTTTCATTGGGCGGCCTTGCTCCTGTATTTTTGTGGGGCGATGGCGGTTTCGATGTTTGGCGTGCTCTGGGTGCTGAAGCGCAAAGGTGTGATTGGCTTGGATGCCCCCGATGGGAAACGCAAGCTGCACGATCGCCCGATTCCGCGCTTGGGTGGGGCTCCGATCTACTTGGCTCTGATGCTCGGGGTTGCCATTGCCGCAATCTTGGGTGAAGTCAGTTTTGAAGGGTGGATGCCGATCTTGCTCTGCAACACACTGATGTTTTCGGTCGGTTTTGCCGATGACATCAAAGCCCTCGGTGCGCGTGTGAAGCTCGTCGGCCAAGTGGGCACGGCGCTGATTCTCTACTCGCTGGGTTTGTCGATCGATGTGTTGAGCAATCCCTTTGGACAAGGCGGCATTGCGCTGGGCTGGTGGGGACTCCCACTGACTTTGATGTGGTTGGTGGCCATCCCCAACGTGGTGAATTTGATCGATGGCATGGATGGTCTGGCGGGTGGGTTTGGCCTGTTTCTCTCGCTGACCTTGCTCTTCATCGGTTACGTCGGCGGGCTGGCGGACATCGTTGTGGTTTCTGTTTTGATGGCAGGTGCCCTGGCCGGATTCCTGTTCTTTAACTTTCCGCCCGCCAAGATTTTTCTCGGCGATGGTGGGGCTTACCTGATCGGTTTTTTTATCGCTTCGGTCTCGCTGAAGTGTTCCAATAAAGGCTCGGTGATCGCGGCGCTGCTCGTTGTCATCATTGCTCTGGGGGTGCCGATTCTGGACACGGCTTTTGCCATCCTGCGTCGTGCGATTCGTGGTGTGCCCATCTTCAGTGCCGATGCGGAACACATTCACCACCGACTGATTCTCTTGGGTTACAGCAAAGGGCGTGCTCTGGTAGCGATGTATTGTGTCTGTGCTGTGCTGAGTCTTGTGGGAATCAGCATCCTGCTGACCAAAGGTGTGGCGCTACCCATTGCTGGCGCCGTGCTGTTTCTGCTCGCGATTGGGGCTGCCCGTTACCTCGGCTATGTGCGCAGTTGGTCCAATTTGCGCGTGCAGATGCATCAGGCCTTGGAGAGACGGCGCAAACTCGAGCATGCCCGAGCTCATGCGCGTGCTTTGGACTTTGATGTGGAGCAGTGTGTGAGCTTGGACGAGTTCACCGACCTGCTGCGCTTTCGCCTACGCTGGATGGGATTCCAACACCAGGCTTCGCCGGAGACAATGCCAGTTCGTCTGAATTTGAGCAGTGGCCTTAACTGTGTGCTGCATCGTCCTCGAGACGTGGACAGTCAGGAGGATTGGGTGCGACGGGCAGATGCTTTTGTCACGGTCTTTGAGCGCTGTTATGAGCGCTGGGCCGATGTGCCCGACTTTTTACGGGTTGAAGAATCATCGGAACTTCCCACAAACGCATGAAGCCTGCTGAAGAGGATGACGAGGATTTGGAGGCAGTACCCTCTGAGGAACCTCCAGTAGAAACGGATTCTCGGGTTGACCTCCTGGAAGACACGAGCACTTGGCGCGCGTGGCTTTATGGCGGAGTGGCCTTGGCCATGGTCTTTTTGGGCGGTGGCCGTGAGATCGGTTCTTTGGCTCTGGTCGCCACGATGATGGGCCTCGCTTTGATCATCGCCCCGCCTCGTTATCGATTGCCTGCCATTCCGACGGTGTGTGTGCTGCTGCTGGCGGTGCTGCCGGGAGTTGGCCTCTTGCCAGCTGCATGGTTGGGGGGGCTTGAGGAATGGCGGACGACCTTGATGGAGGCGTGGTCTTTGACTTTGCCCAGCACTCATTCGCCCATGCCTGCGGCTTCGTTCCAGGGCTGGATGGTGATGTTTTGCTGCGTGGCTTGGCTGTGGGCTTGTTTGGGACAAAACTTCTCGGATTCATCCCGCCGGACCTTGATCCGATTGCTGGCTGGGGGCGGCATCGTGATCGCTTTCATCTCGCTGCTGGAGGTCTGGACTTCGTTGCGGGTTCCCTGGTGGCCACGCCCGAGTTTGGTCGATAGCACCGAGTTTGGTCCTTTTGCCAATCGCAATCACAGTTCCAGTTTCCTCGCTGTTGTGGGCGTGCTGGCTCAGGTGGCTGCGTATGATGCCTTTCGGCGTCGTTCTTGGTTAGGCGCTTTCTTCTCCGTGGGCATCTTGGTGCCATTGGTAGGCATTCTCACCACCACCTCGCGCGGTGGTTTGTTGCTCTTTTTGTTGGGCACGATGGCTTGGATCGGCACCTCTGCCATGAAGAGTGGGTTGGCCCGAAAAGCCGCAGTGGCCTTTGCGGTCTTCATCATGATCCTTTCGATCACGATTGTCTCAGGAGGGAAGCTGGGCGTGAAAATTACTGAGGCTCCGGTGTCGGAAGTGCTTTCGCCAGGTTTGCGTCTTCAGTTGGCCAAAGAAACCTTGGCAGCGGCTTCGTGGGCACCCTGGACAGGGCGCGGGCTGGATACCTACCGCACGCTGCTTTCGCTGGTAAGTTCGGAACCTTTTCCGGAGATGCGGCCGTTCCATCCTGAAAGCGATGTGCTCTGGCTGTTGTTTGAAGGGGGGCTTTTGTTGCTGTTGCCAAGTTTGGTGCTGGGACTCTGGATTTTCAGCCACAGCGGTCCTTGGGCACGCCGACAGAGAAAAAAACAAAGGGACCGCTCAGCACGGCGGTTGCGTCGCGCATTTACTCTCGTGGCTGCGATGGCCTTGATACATGGCTTGTTTGATGTGCCGAATCACTCGGTGGGGTATTTCATGATCACCTCCCTGTTATTGGCTGCCGCCATCAATCCTCGGCACATCGTCGGGAAACTCGGCAGTTTAAGCATCCACGGTCTCCGGCTGGTGGGCGTGGGCGTGCTTTTGCTCGGTCTGGGCTGGGCTGCCGTGGCGCTGGGGCGCTGGTCACCCTCAATTCCGGTTGTGGCTTTTCGTCTGCATGATGAGGCGGTGCTAGAGGCCGCGGAAGGCCGCCCTGCGGAGGCCATGGTCAAGGTGGAGCGCGCCCTCTCCATCCTGCCGCTGGAGTATCGCTTCTATTTCCTACGCGCCCAGTTGCACAATCAACTCCGCCGTCCGATCGATCGTGCTTTGCAGGACTTTGGTCGGGTGCGGGCTTTGGAACCGCGGCTCGCGTCCGTCTGCATGGAGGAAGGCATTTATTGGCTCAAAGTCTCCCCACCACTGGCGTTGATCCCTTGGCGCGAGTGTCTGCGTCGTTATCCTGCCGAGGCTCACATGGCCGTGAGTTATTACCATCACATGGTCTGGAACTCACTCCCACACCCAGAGATTCGTCAGCCGTTGTGGCGACTGGCTCGGGACATTCCCATGCAGGTCACCTTTTTGTCTCAGCCCGCTTCGCGCGAGGAATGGGCCCGCTGCATGGAGGAGTTTCTCAGCCAGCATCCGCGCTTCGAGGGCGTGGATGAAAAGCATGTGCAGCAGCTCCTTTACATGTGGGAGCTTCATGGTGACCGCGCTGGGTTGGTGAAAATGCTCAATTCCCAATCGCGTTTGAAATTGCTGGGTTGGCGTGTGCTCGCCACGGAATACGCCAGGGCAGGGGAATTTGAAGCCGCCTATGAAATCGCCGCCAAGAATATTCCGGTGCCCGCTCGCACGGCCGGAATCGGCGTTGCAGATATCCCGAGGCTTGAGCGTGCTTTCCTTTTTAATCCCTCTGATCCGCGTCCTGGGATCGAGCTTTATTATGCGCTGCGCATGGCGGGTGATTTGAAAGCAGCCCAGCTGACTCTTGAGAAACTGGTGCAATTGCCTGAACCACCGAGCTTTCTCAAACGTGAGATGGCCTCGCTTCAGGCTCAATTGGGCGATCATCGACGGGCCTGGGAGTTGATCCAACAGGCACTTCAAGAGGTCGAATAAAGGGTTTGAAGCCCGTTTGAACACACCTACATCACGAAAACCTCGTTTTTCGACCCACGGTGCGCTGAGGAATAGAAACCTCGTTGACGCCGTGGGTCGCTTCATTTAGCATATTTAATAATCAACTTTGCCTCTCATTTTTCGATAACATTATGGCTAAGCTAGTAATCATAGACGACGAAGCTGCAATCCTAGAACTCATGAGCAAGCTCTGTCGGGCTGCTGGTCATACCGTTTTCGGATGCACCACGGGCGTTGACGGCATGGCCGCCATTCGCACGCAACAGCCTGATCTAGTGATTGTGGACCTTCGCATCGGCGATGTGAACGGCCTGGACCTCGTCAGCATGTGCCAGGAACAGTTCCCGAATACTGCCGTTATCATGGTCACAGGTCATGGCAGCGTAGAAACAGCGGTGGAGGCGATGCGCCTAGGAGCTTTCGATTACCTAACCAAGCCTTTCGACTTGGGGGACCTGATCAAGACGGTCAATCAGGCTCTCAATCGCAATAATCCCAATGCTTCGGCAGCGAGTTTGACTCCCAGCCTTGCGACGGTTCGCAGCACCACTTCCTCAAAATTGATCGGTCATAGCGATGCGATTCAGCGCATCTTTGAAATCGTGCGCCGTGTTGCCGACAATGACAGCCCGGTGCTGCTCGAAGGTGAGTTTGGCGTCGGCAAACACATGGTCGCCCGTGCGTTGCATGAGGCCAGCCGTCGCAACTCGGCCCCGTTCAAAGAGCTTCAATGCAGTGCGATGCCCGAAGACGCTCTCGAGGCTGAACTCTTCGGTCACACCAATGGCGCTGGCGGCATCTTCAGTCGTGCCAATGGTGGCACCGTGCATCTGGCGGAAGTTCATGTTCTGCCTCAGCGCATTCAGGCTCAGCTCAATACCTTCCTGGATGAAATGCAGTCCCGCCGCAGTGCCTGGAACACGAGCAACTCGGGCAGCGATTTCCGACTGGTCGTCAGCACGACGATCTGTCTCGAAGAAGCCTCACAAAAAGCCATCTTCCGCGAAGACCTTTATTACAAGCTCTCTGTCGTGCCGCTGAAGATCCCGCCTCTGCGTGAGCGCCGGGAAGACATCAAACCGCTGGTCGATCACTTCCTCAGAGAACTCAGTGACCGCACCGATTCACGTGCCAAGAGCATTGATGCCTATGCGCTCGAGTTCTTGGAGAAATACTCCTGGCCAGGCAATGTCTCGGAACTGAGAAACGCTGTCGAGCGCGCCTGTGCGTTTGCGGAAAATGATCGCATTCGCCCTGCGGATCTGCCGACCAAGGTCAGCCAGCAGATCGAAGTGCCCACCTCAGCGACTTCGAGTGGCATCACCCAATTGCCGATCGGCTCGACCCTGGATGACTTCATCCGTGGTCAAGAGCGTCTGTTCATTCAGGAGACCCTCAAATACAACAATGGCTCCCGCGAAAAAACGGCCTCCATGCTCGGCGTCAGCATTGCGACGCTTTACCGCAAAATGGGCCTGAATGTGGATCGTAAAACCACGGCTTGATCGCCGTGATTGGAGTGAAAGTCTGCCGATTCTCATCCGCAGGGATCCGCAGACGACACCCTGAATTCAGAACCGAGTTGATCCTGTTTGTGATCGACGATTGAATGCTTTTCTCTTCTCTG
>JAIXVB010000503.1 GCA_027483245.1 Verrucomicrobiaceae bacterium
CTTCAAGGGCGTCTGCGCCCAGAGGCCAACTCGGGTCAGCTCGATCTGCAACCACTCCTCCAAGAACTGCTCAGCGCGCTGCCACAGGTCTGCTCGGAGACGGAGGGGCTGCTGCTGGCCGTCGATGCGCCGCTGCGTGATCTGCCCTGGGCGGAGCAACTCTGGCAGCAGGGTTTCACCGGCCTCGTCTCGCGTATCCCGAGTTGGGAATGGGCCTTCCGTGTGCTGCGTGAATCCATCACTTTGCCTCCAGCGCTGGAGATTTTGACGACGGATCCACAGACTACACCAACGCTGCCCGTCACGAGTCTTCAG
This sequence comes from Verrucomicrobiaceae bacterium, assembly GCA_027483245.1. Lineage (GTDB taxonomy): Bacteria > Verrucomicrobiota > Verrucomicrobiia > Verrucomicrobiales > Verrucomicrobiaceae > Prosthecobacter. Next base: position 316 of record JAIXVB010000503.1, read on the forward strand.
CACGGTTGCCTCTTGCTGGCCAGCCTGCCGGTTGCCGATGCGGACACGCGCTGGACAGCCCTGCCTCTGCCGACCTCACCTGAGGAGCGACCGCTCCTGCGTCGGTCCCTGAACATCGGCGTGCACGGGCAGCTTTTCAGCCTGACACCGCTGAAACCTGGAGATCTGCGCAGTGATCTGACCCGGCTCAGTCTGGGCCAAAACACACGCGTGGTGATCAGCCCGACCACGGTCCTGACCGAGGCTCAACGCAGCGAATTTGCCGAGATCATTCTCAACGCACCCACCAACCTCACCTTGAAAGACAGCCTGCGCCGTTTGACCCAAACTCAGCCCTGCCCCTGGACGCTGCACGGTCTGCTGGGATGACGTTGCCGCACAGACTTTTGCTTCTCAGCAAAATCCAGTCTTCCCATTCGAAAAAGCTTTGTCTAACTTTTCGGCATGTCCCACACACGTCGCTCTTGGATGGCCAGTCTTTCCGGCTGGGCACTGCTGCCACAGCACTCAGGCCAAGCGGCGGAGGCCAGCGAATCGGGCGATGCGGATTTGGTCGCGCTGCTGGAACCCATCCGCCTCAAACATTCCCTGCCAGCGCTAGCGGGGGCGATTGTCACCACGGAGGGAGTCAAAAAACAAGCCGCCACCGGAATGCGCAAAGCCGGAGGCAAAAAGCCAGTGACCATCCGTGATCTTTGGCACTTGGGCTCCGACACCAAGGCCATGACCAGCGTGCTGGCAGGCATCGCGGTGGATGCGGGCAAGCTCAGTTGGGACAGCACCCTGGAGTCGATTTTCCCACGGGTGGCCGGCATGAAAGGCTCTCCCTACGCCGCTGTGACCTTGACCCAACTGCTGAGCCATCGTTCCGGCATGATCGCCAATCTCCCCTGGGGACTGCTGGCCATGCAAGGGGGCAAGATGGAGAGCCAACGGAGCGAAGGTTTGAAACTGGCGCTGCGAACACCGCCCGCAAACACCCCCGGCAGTACCTTTCTCTACTCCAACACGGGTTACATGCTGGCCGGGCACATGATCGAAGAGGTGCTAGGCCGTGAATGGGAGCAACTCATGCAGGAACGTGTCTTCAAACCTCTGGGGATCAAAGAGGCAGGCTTTGGCGGCGTGGGAACTCCGGGCCGCGAAGACCAGCCCTGGCCGCATTTAGCGAGTGGCAAACCGACCCCGATGAATGGGCCTGCCGTGGATAACCTGCCTGTCCTCGGCCCCGCGGGCACCGTGCATGCGTCGCTGAGCGATTGGGCGTTGTTCATCGCCGATCAATTGGCCGGAGCCGTGGGCAAGGGCAAACTGCTCAAACCTGAAACCTATGCACGCGTCCAGAGCGCCGCACCCGGTGGCGATTACGGCTATGGCTGGGGTGTCTCGAAACGTGCCTGGGCGGGTGGAAAAACCCTGTCTCACGATGGCGACAACACGATGAATCATTGCAGTGCCTGGGTAGCGCCCGAGAAAGGCCTGGCCTTTCTCGCCTGCACGAATCAAGGCGACACTGGCCCCGCCTGTGATGAAGCCATCAGTGCCCTCGTCCGCTCAGCCATCCCCAGAGCCTGAGAGCCGCGCTTGCCGTGAAAAGCCTGAAAGCTCTCGACGCTCCCAAACCGTAGGGCGGATGTGTTTGGCGAGAAAGACCCGTCACTGCTCATGGGACCCACCACGCCAAATGATCCGCCTTCTTCGACGGTCCTAGAGCTCTCGACGCCCCCAAACAGACGGATCATTCGGCGAAGAGAATCCAGGGGCAAATTCAGTCCCGCGCGCCGAACACATCCGTCCTACGCCCAAGCCGCCCGCCCTCGTCTGACCTGGAGGCAGCGTGAAGCGACGCGCTTTGCCTATTCGAAGGACATGTTCAGAGACCGTAGGGCGGATGTGTTTGGCGGGGAAGTGTTCGCAACGCCGACAACGGACATCGCCAAATTATCCGCCTTCTTTGAACCTCGCAAACCCTCGACGCTCCCAAACCGTAGGGCGGATGTGTTTGGCGGGAAATACCGGTCACTGCTCACGGACCTGCCACGCCAAATGATCCGCCTTCTTCGACGGTCCTAGAGCTCTCGACGCCCCCAAACCGACGGATAATTCGGCGAAGGGAATCCAGGGGCAGTTCAGTCACACGCGCCGAACACATCCGTCCTACGACTCGGCCGCACGCCCTCGTCTGGCCTGGATGCTGGAAGGGGTATCAATTTGAGTTCCCAGGAGGTCGAAAATCACGCCCTCTGTGCAGTGCACAAACCCCTTCATGGAAACCCAAATGCCACTCGGTGCATGCACAGACCCCATGACGACAACCCAAATGCCACTCGGTGCACGCACAGACCCCATGATTACAACCCAAATGGCCCTCGTTGCACGCAACGACCCCATGATTACAACCCAAATGGCACCCGTTGCATGCAACGACCCCATAATTACAACCCAAATAGCCCTTGTTGCATGCAACGACCCCTCCACGGAAAGTCAAATGGCACCTGTTGCACGCAACGACCCCATGATCACAACCTAGATCGTGCACTTTGCACCTCGCCATAGATTCGCCGGTGGATGAGGTCCACCTCAAGGCACCTTGAGAGCCACCACGTTCATCCGCGTCTGCCTCACTGTTTGTTCGTGTCCGGTTTCCGATCCCGGACCTCGCGCAGGGTGCTGCCGGGCGGGATGCTCTGACCCTCGTGTTTTGACACGCCCAGGCGCTGAGACAGATAAATGCCGGTGTGGCCGCTGAAGAAGTAGGCCATGAAACAGGCCACGGCGAAATAGAGC
>JAIXVB010000730.1 GCA_027483245.1 Verrucomicrobiaceae bacterium
CCTGTTCAAGAATTCGAAACCGATGAAGACCCCCAAGTATCCCGCAGCCGAATTGCTCAAGATTCGTGGAAGGCAGCGCTTGCTGAGCTTGGACGAAGTCCGTGCCCAGATGGCCCGCCACAAAGCCGTGCGGCTCGCCGCACAGAGCGGAGGCGGCAGCTCGAGCTCCTCCTCGAGTGGGCTGAGCGCCACGGAAGGGTGATCGACCCCGCTTTCTTTGGGGAGCTTCAGGATGAGGCTTCAGAGCATCGGGTGTTTTATGATCCGAACACGGGAGACGCCATCAAAGTGACGCATCCTGGCCGCTGTGGAAATGCCTTTCCCCAAGGCGGTTTTGATGCCGCACTTGCCGAGGAGTACTGTCGGCGCTGGCTGGCCTACAATGACTTGTTTGGGGACCATGTCAGACTTTTGGGCGTGTCCAAAATGGAGGAGGGCATTTGCCTCGTCATTGCTCAGCGCTGGATCGAAGGTGAGCGACCCGACAAGGACACGATCTACGCTTCCATGAGTGAGCTGGGATTTGCCCAAGCTCCGAACTTGCGGGATTACTATCGCGAAAGTGACCACCTCGCCGTGCTCGATGCCCACGAAGACAATTTCATTTTGGAGTCGAGCGGTTCATTGGTCCCGATCGATGTGCATGTGGTTCCTTTGGATGCCGATTTAAAACGCGCCCTTTGCCTTTAATCCATGAGCCTTCTCACCGTCCAACATCTACAGCAGCACTTTCCCATTCGTGGGGGATTGTTGCGGCGTTCGGTGGCTTCTTGCAAGGCGGTGGATGGCGTAAGCTTCACGCTCGCTGAGGGGGAGACGCTGGGGCTTGTCGGCGAATCGGGCTGTGGCAAAACGACGCTGGGCAAGACGATCATGCGCCTGCTGAAACCAACCGCCGGCAGCATTCACTTTGATGGTCATGACATCACCACCGCCAGCACGGGTCAGCTGCGACCGTTGCGCAAACACATGCAGATGGTCTTCCAAGATCCTGCGGAGTCGCTGAATCCACGCCATGCGGTGCGGGAGATTTTGGAGGAGCCCTTTCTCGTTCAGGGCCTCGGCACACGTCAGGAGCGCCGTGACTGGGTCATGGAACTGCTGGAGAAAGTCGGCCTCAAGACCGAGCACGCCAATCGTTACCCCTTTGAATTCAGCGGGGGTCAGCGTCAGCGCATCGGCATCGCCCGTGCCATCGCTTTGAAACCCAAACTCATCGTCTGTGATGAGCCGGTCTCGGCGCTCGATGTTTCCGTGCAAAGCCAAGTGCTCAATCTCCTGCTCGATCTCCAACGCGAGATGGGTCTGAGCTTTCTGTTCATCGCTCATGGTCTCAGTGTGGTGAAACACATGAGCGACCGCGTGGCGGTGATGTATCTCGGCAAGATCGTCGAACTCGCCCCAGCGGAGGAGCTTTATCACCATCCCTGCCACGCCTACACCAAGGCGCTGCTGGATGCCATCCCCGTGCCAGACCCCGCGAAACGCCGCAAACGACAGCTCCTTCAGGGCGATGTCCCCTCCCCGATCAATCCGCCCGCCGGTTGTGCGTTTGGGCATCGCATGAGCCATCCGAAGTGGCGGGACAGCGTCAACATGGACCTGACGCTCAAAGAGGTGTCGCCCGGCCATTTTGTGCAGCCTTGTCCCTGCTGCACGTGAGCGGCCTCATGGACCTGACCTGCGAGAGAAGGCGACCTGTCACCGACATTTCGTTTGCCCCTGCGCTCTCAGGCGGGAAAGTCCGCGCCTCATGATTGGCGACTTTCTCGATCTCATTCTGCATGTGGACAAGCACCTGCTCACCTTTGCGCAGAACTATGGCACGCTCATTTACGTGCTGCTCTTTGCCATCGTGTTCTGTGAGACCGGGTTGGTGGTCACGCCGTTTTTGCCGGGGGACTCGTTGCTCTTTGCGGTGGGGGCGCTTTCGGTTCAGGGCTTTGTGCGCCTGGAATACATCATTCCGCTGCTCATCGTGGCGGCCATTATCGGGGACAATTTGAACTACTGGATCGGGCGCAAGGCCGGCGGCTGGATGGTGAATCAGTCGTGGTTCAAACGAGATTATCTGGCCAAGACGGAGGCATTTTTCGTGAAGCATGGTGGCAAGGCAATCATTCTCGCGCGCTTCGTGCCCATCGTGCGCACCTTTGCTCCCTTCACGGCCGGATTTGGCCGCATGCACTACTCACGTTTTCTCACGTATAGCCTGGGCGGCGGGTTCATTTGGGTGATCAGCTTCACCCTGGCGGGTTACTTCCTGGGCAGCATTCCGTGGATCAAAAACAACCTGAAGCTGGTCTTCGTGCTCATCATCTTCGTCTCCGTGCTGCCGATCGTGATCGAGGTGATCAAGCACAAGTTGGCTGCGAAGAAGAAGGAGGCGTAAACTCAGCGCTGAGGGCTCTCCACCCGCGTCGCTTCGATCTCGATCACACCCGCTTCCGTGCGGTGCATGGGAGGCCGAGTCGCAGCGGCAGTGCGCAGGCCTGGGCGGTGCGTGGACAAGCCGAGCTTGCGTTTGACGCTGTAATATAAGGCGGCACCGGCCGTGAGACCAAGCCCCACCGTGGCGATGGCGAGACCCGCAAAGATCAGAAAGCTAACGACACCGACGGCAACGATGCCGAGTAGCAGCACGGCTAAAATGCCGGGCACGCCACGGACGCCGGGAAGCTGAAAGTGATAGGTCTTCATACTCAGAGTGAAACAACGTGTGATGTGACCCCTTCACAACGAGAGAGTTCAATCACGGGCCTTCCCATGAGAAGAAACAAGCCAGCGACCGCTTTTTGTGCCATGATGGCAGGAAATGGAATCTAAAATTCTGAATCTGCTCGGGCAGGGTGACTACGCACCTTCGAACGTCCCCGAGTTAATCTCGCAACTGCGCCTCAAGCCAGGCCAGCAACAGGAACTGCAAGCCGTGTTGTCTGAGCTCATGACCCGTGGCCTCATTGTGCGCACCAAGGGCAATCGTTACATCCAATCCCGCGAGGCCGACCTCATCCCCGGCACCATCCAGATCACCCGTGGCGGACGTGGTTTTGTGCAGCCCGATGAACCGGGCCTCTCAGAACTCAGCATCAGCGAAAAGGCCACCTTCACCGCCCTGCATGGTGACCGTGTCCTGGTCCGGCGGAATGTGAAACCCATCGGCCTGCGTCGCGACACCCCCGAGATAAACTCCGGCACCGTCGTGCGCATCCTGGAGCGGCGTCGCTCTCAGTTCGTGGGCACGTTGCAGCGCAGTCGGCAGTTTTTCACGGTCATCCCGGATGATCCGCGCATTCCCCATCACATCTTCGTGCCCACTCCGCGCGATGTCGGACGCACTGCCCAGCCGGGGGATAAGGTGGTGGTCGAACTCACCGCCTGGGATGATCCCCAGACACCGCCTGAGGGCGAAGTCATTGAAGTCCTGGGGCCTCCTGATGCCGAGGGCGTGGACATGCTTTCGGTCATCCGGCATTACAACCTGCCGCTGAGCTTCCCGAAAGAAGTGCTCGCTGAGGCGCACGCCATCGCCCGTTCCCGGCCCGACAATCAGCCCAGCCCGGAGGAGTGTGCGGATCGCGTGGACTGCCGCAGTCATCAGGTCATCACCATCGACCCCGATGACGCCAAGGACTTTGACGATGCCATCTGCATCCAGCCCGCTCCCAGTGGCAAGTGGAAGCTCTGGGTTCACATCGCCGATGTCTCCCATTACGTTCGCCCTGGCAGCGCGCTGGACATTGAGGCCAAAAAACGTGGCAACTCCACCTACCTCGTCGATCGGGTCATCCCCATGTTGCCAGAGGCCCTCAGCAATGAGCTCTGCTCTTTGAAGCCAGACGTCGATCGCCTCACCAAATGCGCCGAATTCCTTCTGGCGAAAGATGGCAGCGTCATCTCCACAAAGTTTTACCCCGCAGTCATCCGCTCCCAGCGCCGGTTCACGTATAAAGAAGCCTTCGCCGTCATTCAGCGCGAGCCCGTTGGTCCCATCGAGACCATGCTCCATGACGCCCATCGGGTGGCCCAACTCATCCGCAAGACCCGCTTTGACAAGGGCTCCCTCGATCTCGACTTCCCCGAGAACAAAATCCGCCTGGATCCGCAGGGTCGCGTGCTGCGAATCGAGCGCATCGAAAACGACGTCTCCCATCAGCTCATCGAGGAATACATGCTCCTGGCCAATGAAGCCGTGGCGGCCGACCTCATGCGCCGTGATCGCCCCGCCGTTTATCGCATCCATGAAGCCCCGAAGGAAAAGCGCCTCAACGATTACCGCGAAGACGTCCTCAGCCATCGCATCCCCTGTGGCGACCTCACCCACCGGCCTGCCGTGCAAAAGCTCCTCGAGTTCCTCGGCACCATCCCCATCGGTGGAGCGTTGAAGATCGGCTTCCTCCGCTCCCTCATGCGTGCTCGTTACGCTGTCGAGCCGCTCGGTCATTACGGGCTCGCCAAGACCCAATACACCCACTTTACCTCCCCCATCCGCCGTTACGCCGACCTCGTCGTTCATCGTGTCCTTTTTGACAAAGCCGACTCCCCGATCCCGGTCATGCGCCAGATCGCTGATCACATCACGGAGACCGAGCGGAACTCAGCCGATGCGGAGCGAGACAGCAAAGAGGTCAAACTCTACGCCTACCTTCAGGCCCAGATCGACTCTGGCAAACCCACCGCCTACCCTGCCCTGGTCACCGACACCCGGAACTTCGGTTTCTTTGTCGATGTGCCTGACCTCGGCCTCAGTGGCGCCGTGCCGCTCTCCTCGATTCAGGATGACTTTTACGTCCTCGAACCGACCCGCAATCACCTGATCGGTCGCCACACCCATCGCGTCATCAAGCTGGGCGACCGTGTCACCGTGCAGATCTACAAAATCGACCGGTTCAAAAAGCAGGTCGATTTCCAGCTCACTCGCGAGCGCCCCGCCCCTGCTGCCGCCAGCCGTTCACGCCGAGACGAAGCCCCCAAGGGCTCCTCTGGCCGCACTGCGCGGCGCGACGAGACCTCTCAGCAAGACTTCTCCGCCCGACGTCCTCGTCGCGAAGAAGCCCCGCAGCGTCCTCAGGGCCGTTCCCAGTCCCTGGAACCCCGCCCTAGCCGCGACAGCGCGCGCCCGCAGCGCCCTGCTCAGCGAGATCAGGCCCCGCCGCCGCCAACTGTGTCGGAGAAACCCACCCGCCCTGGCAAAGACACCCCGGCCCGCAGTAAAAAGGCCCCCGGCCCAGCGCAGACGCCCTCGCCAAAAGCCGATCGTCCTGTCAAACCCGCATCTTCCGGGCCGAAAAAGCCCAGCTTTTACGAGAATATCCCCAAAGGAAAAAAGAAAGCTCCCACGCCCAACAAGCGCAAGCGTTCGTGATTTTGTGACGGGTCGTAGCATGGGCTTTCTAGCTCGTGTTCTGGCAGGAGGCTTTCACACCTTGGAGACTTGAGAGCCCTCTGCGCGGGAGAATCGAGGAGGAGGACGATTCAATCTCCGAGAGCGCTTTGACCTTTTTCCGGGAGGAAGAGGAGGAGTAGGAGGAAGAGAAAGATGTGGGCCGTCGGGGCCTCTGGACCTTTTCTCTTTTCTCTTACCCCTTTTCCCTTTTTTCCCTCACTCACTCACCACCACACCCGCAATCACGGCTTCCGTTCGCAGGGCTGTCAAAAAGTCGGGTTCCGCAGCCACGCGAGCCAGGGGAATGCCGTGTTTTAAGGCAGCGGCTTTCCAGAGGTCAAAGTGGCGGGTGTAGGCCAGAAGGTAACGTTGCAGGAGATCGGGCTCCACGCGGTGCTCGTGCGGCACCTGGGTCTCCGCATCCACAAACTCGTAATTGCCATCCCAGGCCGGATGACCTTCCTGGGCTGCGTGAGGCACCAGGATCAGCGCGCGGCCATGGCGCACGGAGAGCTGGGCCAGCAGGGGCTCCGGCTCGGTGGGGAAGAGCAAGTCACTGATCAGCAAGCGCAGGGACCCTGCGCGAAGAGGCAGACGATTCAGTGCGGGTGGATCGGCGCTGGGCGGTAGTTTGGCCACTTCAGTCTCCCAGCGGTCAGACAGCACGGCTTCCACCTCCAGCGGCAGCACCTGAGAGCCACGCACCGCGAAGCAGCGCACGGTGGCGCCAGTTTGCAGACTCGCGGCGATGCCATAGGCCAGCAGTTCCAGCACCCGTTGCCGCTTGGCTGGGTAGGCGGTCATCGATTCCGAAACGTCCAGGATCAGGTCCACCAGCGGGCGCACCTCTTCCCGATATTGCTTCATCGTGTAAGTCCCCGTCCGCGCGTAGGCCTGCCAATTGATCTGACGCGGGTCATCGCCCGGCAGATAAACGCGATGATCTTGAAAATCCAAGCTGCTGCCCACGCCGGTGCCTTGAAATTCCCCACTCTGACCGCGCCAGCGCTGCTGCCGGAAAGGCAATCGCAGGACCTGCGCCCAGGCGCGTGCTTGTGTGTGGAGAGCAGAGGACATGGGTCGGAGTTCCTTGGGTGGCCTTGGCGTTTGGGATTTCAGAACCTGTTCTTTTTTCAATCCTAGCCGCCAATCGCACTCATCTCCACCTTCTCTCTCAGGCCACCCGCCTGAGTTCGGATCTCGGAGTAGCGATCGGTGCGGGCTTCCCAGACCTGACAGATCAGAGCCGCCAGTTCGGCATCGCTCGCACCCGCCCGCAGCGGTGTGCGCAGGTCGGTGCCTGTGGCAGCAAACAGGCAGGTGAAAAGGCGTCCATCGGCGCTCAGTCGGGCGCGATTGCAGCCCTGGCAAAAAGGCTGGGTCACACTGGCGATGATGCCGATCTCCCCACCCGCTGCGGTGCGGTAGCGGCGCGCCACTTCACCCGCGTAATTGGGCGGCAGCGCGGTCAATTTTCCGCTGCTCTCCAGGCGCTGAGCGATTTCTCCCGCCGTCACCACGTCCTGCATTTGCCAGCCGTTCGTGTTGCCCACGTCCATGTATTCGATGTAGCGGACAATGTGACGCGGGTCCGCGAAGTGTTCCGCCAGTTGTTCGATAGCATGTTCATTGACCCCTCGGCGGATCACACAGTTGATTTTGATCGGGCTGAACCCCGCCTCGATCGCGGCCTCGATCCCTGCCAGGACGCGATGCACCGGAAACTCGGCATCGTTCATGGCGCGAAAGGTCGGCTCATCCAGGGCATCCAGACTGACCGTCAGTCGTGTCAGCCCCGCCGCGTGCAGACCGGCGGCCAGAGGCAGCAGACGGCTCCCATTGGTGGTCAGCGTCAGCTCCATGGTCGGCAGCGCGGCGCGCAGCAGTCCCACCAGCACATCGAGTTCTCGGCGCAGCAGAGGCTCCCCACCTGTGAGGCGGATCTTTTCCGTGCCCAGGCTGGCAAACACACCCGCCAGCCGCGTCAGTTCCTCAAAG
>JAIXVB010000259.1 GCA_027483245.1 Verrucomicrobiaceae bacterium
CTGAAGAAGCTGTCTCGTGATCATCTCAGTCATCCACAGCCGCATCCTCTCAGTGTCTGGCTGCACTACAGTCACCCGCCCTTGGTGGAGCGCCTTGCCGCGCTTCAGTCCGTGCGACTGAGCTGAGGGATGAAGGATGAACGTTGTTGAAAAGACCTGCCGTCTCGGACGTTCCTTGCGCCGATGCTGCGCCTTTTCTCTTTCCTTTGTCTCTTCACCGTCGCCCAAGCGGCGGATCGCCCCAACATCCTCTGGCTCACGAGTGAGGACAATGGACCGCAGTACGGTTGTTACGGTGACAGCTACGCGACCACACCGAACATCGATGCCCTGGCCGCCAAAGGCATCCGCTTCAAACGCTGCTGGTCGAATGCTCCCGTGTGTGCTCCGGCACGCACCTGCCTGATCAGCGGGCGCTGGGCCCCTGCGGATGGCGCCGAACACATGCGCAGTGCCGTGCCGCTGCCCGAGGGCCATGCCATGTATCCGCAACTGCTGCGTGCGGCAGGCTACTACTGCACGAACAACAGCAAAGAAGACTACAATTTGGACAAACCCAAGGAGGGAAAAAAGGACCTCGTCTGGGATGAAAGCAGCGGTAAAGCCCACTGGAAGAATCGCCCTGAAGGCAAACCCTTCTTCGCCATCTTTAACAACACGATCACCCATGAGAGTCAGATTCGGCGTCGGCCCCACACGCTGATCCATGATCCTGCCAAAGCTCCCCTGCCCCCTTTTCATCCCGACACGCCCGAGGTGCGTCACGACTGGGCGCAGTATTATGACAACCTCACGCTGATGGACACCAAGCTGGGCCAATATTTGGCGGAGCTGGAGGCGGCGGGTCTGGCCGAGGACACGATCATCATGCACTATGGCGATCACGGTCCCGGGATGCCGCGCTTCAAACGCTGGCCCTACAACAGCGGTCTGCAGGTGGGTCTGGTGATGCATTTCCCGGAGAAGTGGAAACACCTCGCGCCGAAAGGTTACCAACCCGGCGGTGTGAATGAAGAATTGGTGAGTTTCATCGACCTCACCGCCACGCTGCTGAGCATCGCCGGCGTGCAACCGCCCGCCTCCTATCATGGCCGCGCCATCTGCGGGGCCTTTGCCAAACCCGCCTCCACTGAGCCAACGGCCAACTACATCCATGGCTTCCGTGGGCGCATGGATGAGCGTTATGATCTGGTCCGCAGCACCACGGATGGACGCTTCGTTTACATCCGCCATTACATGCCCCACATCGTCTATGGGCAGTTCTTGAACTACATGTTCCAACAGGCCACGACTCGGGTCTGGAAGGCTCAATTTGACGCCGGCACCCTCACAGAACTGCAATCTCGTTTTTGGAAAACCAAACCGGCAGAAGAACTCTACGACCTGGATGCTGACCCCTGGGAAACCGTCAATCTCGCCGACTCCAGCGTCCATGCGGCCGACAAGGCACGCCTAGCCAAAGCTCAGCGTGATTGGCTCATTCAGGTCAACGACTTGGGATTCGTGCCCGAGGGCGAACGTCTGCGCGCTGCCGGAGCCCAATCCCCGGCGGATGTCTTGAAATCCAGCTCGACCCAGCCACCAACCGCCTCAGGATTCAGCAGTCTCACCGACATCTTAGCCGTGGCCGATCTGGCCACCGATGGACGCGAAATCCAACCGGAGACCTTGGCGAAGCACTTCAGCAGCACTGACCCGAGCATTCGTTACTGGGCAGTTATGGGGAATCTGATCCGAGGGGAGACCATGATCCGCGCCCATGCGCCAAAGATCGAAGCCTTGCTCAGTGATCCCTCCCCGAGTGTGCGCATCGCCGCAGCCGAGACACTGCTGAGTGTGGCCAAGTCACCCGTCATGCAAGAGCGCTGCCTGCGCACCCTGTTGAGCTGTGCGGATATGGAAAAGCAGCCTTACTTTGTTGCCATTGAGGCCGTGAACGTGCTCGACCGCTGGCAATCACGCCTGCAACCCTGGAAGGCTGAAATCCTGGCCCTGCCGAGCAAGGCCCCGGAGAGCGTGGACAAGCGTTTGAAAGAATACATCGCCCGCCTGCATCAGCACCTCAGTCTCGGAGATCAGGTGGAGATGGAGAAGGAGTGAATCGCTCAAGCAGGGGCCATGGCCTGCATCAGATTGCGGACGTATTTGCCGAGCAGATCAAACTCCACATTCAACAGCGCCCCGGCGACTTTGGTGTGGAGATTCGTCACCTGATGCGTGTGCGGGATGATCCAGCAGACGACGCTGGTTTGGGTGACCTCCGCAGCTGTGAGCGAGATGCCATCCAGGCAGATGGAGCCCTTGGGGATCACGAGTCCCCGATAGGCCTCGGGCAATTCGACTTCCAGGCGATGATCCTGTCCCAGGGTGCTCCAATCCAACACGCGCACCGTGGCATCGACATGGCCCTGGACAAAATGTCCGCCGAAGCGTGCGTTCATGCTCATGGCCCGCTCCAGGTTCACGAGGCTGCCCACCGTGAGTTCACCCAGGCTGGTGACTTTGAGGGTTTGCATCAGCAGATCAAAGGCCGCCGTGCCCAGGGAGGGGTCCTTTTCGGTCACGGTTAAGCAGCAGCCATTCACGGCCACACTTTCTCCATCGGCCAATTCAGCTGCCATCCCACCCACTTTTAAAATCAACCGCGCACTCTCCCCACGGGGTTCCAGAGAGATGACGGTGCCAGTGCCTTCGACGAGTCCAGTGAACATGCCCTGTTTGTTACGCGGCAAACGCCTGTTGTCGAATGGCGAGAAAGATCCGTGCTCACCAACTTCGGTCAGGCGATCAATTGCCAGAGATACTCGATCTCTTCCTCCCCGTATTCGGGGCCGCTGAGCTGGATGACACGGTCATTGAAGGTCTGCTTCACGGCATCCCGCAGGCGATGCATCTCCAG
>JAIXVB010000581.1 GCA_027483245.1 Verrucomicrobiaceae bacterium
ATGGGCCCTGCGGCCAGTGAGGTGGGTGTGCCTGACTTCATCAATGAATGGGTCAGCGCCCCGTATGACAAACAAAGATCGGATGGAGAAGTCATCCGTGGGGGCCTCGCTTGGCTGAACACCGAGAGCTTCAAACGTCACGGTCTCAGTTTCAGTGAACTGAATCTCAGCCAGCAGTCCGGCATTCTGGATGACATCTGCGAGGCTTCAAAAGCCAAGCCCGAACACCGCGTTGGAGTGGTCTTTTTCAAAGAGTTCCGTCAGCTCTGCCTGGGTGGCTATTACACCCACAGCGCCACGTGGAAGCACCTCGGTTACATTGGCAACATCAGTCTCGGTGGGCCGTATCCAGGCGTGCCGCAGGAGGTGATCGAAAAATATGGCCTCCAGGATGTGGCTTAAGCGGGCAGGATCTGCGGTTTGATCACGGCGACACTCATGGGTTCCAGGGCTGCTTTGAGTTTCTCAAACATGGCCTCGTCTTCATAGGTGCCGACGATGGCACCGCCACTGCCGGTGAACTTGGCGCTGGCTCCGCAATCGCGTGCGGCCTCGACCATGTCGATGTTGCCCTGGCTCAGTTTGTAGAGGCGACGCCGCAGATCGAAGTTCTCATTGAGGAGCGGTCCGATTTCGCGACCCCGGCCCTCATGCAGCATGTCACGCACCCGCTGAGCAAGGTTGGCCCATTGATACATGGCGCTGACGATCTCGCGCTCTCCCCGGTTCCAGCGACCGCGAATGTCGTTGTGGAAAACTTCGGTGCCTTCGCTGAGTCTTGTGGTGTAGGCCACATAGACATTCGGCAGCAGAGCAGGGTTTAGCTCTTCATAAATGCCGTAGCCGAGCTTCTCGACAGAGGCCCGATTGAAGTCCATGAAGACCACTCCTTCATAGGCCTGAATGACACGATCTTGCAGGCCTGCGGGGATGCCGAGTTCATCATTCTCGACGCTCAGCACGAGGCTGGGCAGCAGGTGCTTGGGGATATCGACACCGTAGAACTCGATCAAGGCACGCCAGCATGCCGTGATGATGGCGCTGCTGCCGGCCATGCCGACTTGCGGCGGAATGTTGCTGTTGTAGCGCAGGGTAAAGTTCCGCCCATGCAGGGGGATGCTGTGCTTCACGCAGTATTCATAGAAGCGCTTCACGCTCGCCTTCAACAAGCGGATACCGCCATAGTAGCCGAACTGGCGCACGTTGCGGGCGAGGTCCTCGATGCTGCTGAAGTCCGAGTTGTCGCGCACGTTGGGGGCGATGTGCAGCTCCGGCGTCTCAAAAAGAGTGATCTCCGCGCAGTAGTTGCGGATGATGAAAGAGATGGTCTTGCCAAAGTAGCCGTCGGAGGGATTGCCCACAAGTCCGGCACGGGCGTAGGCTTTTTGAGTGATCAGCATGAGGTCGGGAGGAATCAAAAGCTACGGGAGACGGAAAATGCACGCAAGAAGATTGGCGAGGAGAGCAGGCGGAATCAGGTCCTTGTAAAAATCATTTGATCCGGACGCGGGCGGAGCGTATCTAACAGACCCGATAGTTTTGCGCGGTTAGCTCAGTGGTAGAGCATTACCTTGACATGGTAGGGGTCACAGGTTCGAACCCTGTATCGCGCACCATCACTTCCAAAGAGGTGATTCCTGGCAAAAAGTGGCTGCAATCCTGGTCACCCTCGCCTATCTCCGCAGTGTGATAGCCATCGCAACGGCCAGCCAAAAAGGCGGCGTGGGAAAAACCACGCTGTGCATCAACCTCGCATACTCCCTCGCTCGACGCGGGTGGACCACCCTGCTCGTGGACACCGATCCACAGGGAGGCGTCGGACTCTCGCTCGCGAGATCGACGCGTTCCAAGCAGGGATTCTATGACTTTGTGTGTGGAGAAAAGAATTTTAACAAACTCGTGCTTTCCACCCGTCTGCCTGAGCTGCAGATCCTGCCTGCGGGTCAGTATGACGCCTGTGCCCGGCGCGGTTGGCCCGTTCAAGAGGTTCCCGCGCGACTGGCAGACCTGCTGCGTGCGGCTGAGTTGCGCGGCGTGGACTGTCTGATCATGGACACGGCGGCCGGTTTGAACGGCATGAGTGAGTCCGTGGTGAAGGCCTGTGATTATGTCATTTTGCCTCAGCAGGCCGAGCCTCTGGCCGTGCGCAGCGTGCCGCACATGCTGGAGACCCTGGCCCGATTCCGCTCCGAGGGAGCGGGCGTGAAGGTCGCGGGCATCCTCCTGACCATGGTCATGGGGGATCACCAGATCAGTCAAAAAGTGGTGTCTGAACTGCGCGCCATGCTGCCTGCCGATTTGATGTTTGATCAAAACATCCCGCGCATGCCTTCTTTCTTGGAGGCAAGTGCTATGGGAGTGCCTGTGGCATTGATCAAACGCAACCCTCCTCCCGAAGCTTTGATCTTTGATCAAATCGCTGCTGAGATCGAGCAGCGCACCGGATTGCTCCAGGACCGTGAAGCCTCTGACAGCCATGCAAGTCTCCTGGATTGATCCACAGCACATCAGCGCGCTGGCCGAGTCGCTGCGCGGACCTGCTTATCGAAACAGCAC
>JAIXVB010000680.1 GCA_027483245.1 Verrucomicrobiaceae bacterium
ATCGTGGACCACATGATGAAAAACTACTCGGGCGTGTTGAAGATCGATGGTGAAGTCGGCGACAAAAAAGCCTACGACCCACGTGGTTACCTGAAGAAGGGCGAGCAAGGCCTTTGCGAACGCATGAAGGAAGCCTGCAACGATCTCCTCAGCACCGGCAAGACCATCTTTGGCACGGTCTAACAATCTCCGAATCTCTCAGAGATGCAGAGCCCCAGGCGAATACTCGTCTGGGGCTTTTTATTGACCCCACAGACCAGGACTTAGCTCCGCCAAAATTCCGCCCAACCTAGTCCTCGAATTCGAAGCACCAGGCTGAAGGTGAAGCGACGGAAGCGATAAGACGTTGCACACCGCCGAGGGTGTCTTAACTCATCGACCCGCCTCTTCCTGTGATTCGTTACCCCGCAGACCTTCCCATTACCAGCCGCCGTGAGGACATCCTCGCCGCCCTTCGTGCGAGCCAAGTCGTGATCCTTGCAGGTGAAACGGGGTCAGGAAAAACCACCCAGCTCCCCAAGATGTGCCTGGAGGTGATGGGAGACCGACAGGGCCAAATCGGCTGCACCCAGCCACGGCGTGTCGCGGCGATGAGTGTGTCCAAACGAGTCGCTGAAGAATTGGATGTGGTCTGGGGTCGCGAGGTCGGCTGCAAGATGCGTTTCAGTGATGACACGAGTCGGGAAACCCGCGTCAAGTTCATGACTGACGGCATCCTCCTGGCTGAGATCCAGAGTGATCCCCTGCTCTGCGCTTATTCCATGCTCATCTTGGATGAAGCTCACGAGCGCTCGCTAAACATTGACTTTTTGTTAGGCTACTTGAAGAGCCTCCTTGTCCAACGGCCTGATTTAAAGCTCGTCGTCACGTCTGCCACCATTGATACAGAGGCCTTCAGTGCTCACTTTGGCCAAGCGCCC
Source organism: Verrucomicrobiaceae bacterium (assembly GCA_027483245.1). Taxonomy (GTDB): domain Bacteria; phylum Verrucomicrobiota; class Verrucomicrobiia; order Verrucomicrobiales; family Verrucomicrobiaceae; genus Prosthecobacter. The sequence goes on from JAIXVB010000680.1 coordinate 921, forward strand.
ATCATTGAGGTTTCAGGCCGACTTTACCCCGTGGACATTCGTTACCAGCCCGTTGGTGACAATGACGATGACCCCAGCCATCTCGATGCAGCGATTGCAGCGGTGGAAGATGTGCTGATCGAAACAAACGACGGCGATGTCCTCGTCTTCATGCCCACTGAACGTGACATTCGCGATACTCGCGATGCCCTTGATGGTCGTTTAGGCAAAGGCATCGAAGTGCTCGCGCTGTTTGGCCGTATGGCCTCGCATGAGCAGCAGCGTGTGTTTTCGCCAGGGGCCAAAAGACGTGTCATCATCGCCACCAACGTTGCAGAGACCTCCATCACACTGCCTCGCATTCGCTACGTGGTGGACACTGGGCTCGCCCGCATGAGCCGCTACAATCCACGCACGCGCACCAAGCGTCTGCCTGTGGAAGCCATCAGCCAGAGCAGCGCCAATCAACGAGCCGGTCGCGCGGGCCGTGTTCAAGACGGCGTTTGCATCCGACTTTACTCCGAAGAGGACTTCAACAAACGTCCACGTTTCACCCAGCCAGAAATTCAGCGCTCAAACCTCGCCGAGGTGATCTTGCGCATGAAAGCCTTTCGGTTAGGCGAGATCGAAACCTTCCCCTTTATCAATCCACCGGTCAGCGCCTCCATCCGCGCCGGTTACGACCTGCTGCATGAACTCGGAGCTCTGAGTGAAACGCATGACATGACGAGCACAGGACGCGAGTTGGCCAATCTGCCGCTGGATCCCACGCTCGGACGAATGTTGCTGCAAGCACGGCAAGAAGGCTGCCTCGAGGACATGATCATCCTGGCTGCGGGTTTGAGCATTCCCGACCCGCGCGAACGACCTGAAGACAAAAAGGAACTGGCCAATGCGGCGCACAAAGCCTTTGCCAGCCCTGATTCTGATTTCCTCAGCCTACTGAAAATCTGGCGAGCTTCACCCGATCCTCAGACGAGTGGCAAGAACGCGCTGCGTAAGTTCTGCAAAAGCAGTTTCTTGAGTTTCACCCGCATGACGGAGTGGCGTGATGTCTGGCAACAACTGCGCGACACCTTCAAAGACGACCGCAAAGTCGCGAAAGAAAATGCCCAGCTGGATCAGGCGTTGCATCGCTGCATTCTCGCTGGTCATCTCAGCCACATCGCCCTGCGATTGGAACGAAATGCGTATAAGGCCACGGGCAATCGTGAGGTCATGGTCTTCCCAGGTTCGAACCTTTACGAACGTCGTGAAAAGAATGCCAAACCAGGCCAGGAGAAGACCAAACAACCGCTGTGGATCGTCGCAGGCGAGATCGTTCAGACCTCTCAACTTTTTGCCCGCACCATCGCCCGCATTGATCCTCAGTGGGCTGCCGAGTTGGGCGAACATCTGCTGGAACGTCGCTACAGCGAACCTCATTGGAGTGCGAAAGCAGGACGGGTTCTTGTCACCGAGCGCCAGCTTTTGCACGGGCTGGAAGTGAAGCGCCAACCCATTGACTTTGGCAAGATCGATCCCGTGGCCGCCACGCAGCTCTTCATTCGTGGAGCCTTGCTTGAGGATACGGTGCACCTGCCACATCGCTTTTATCAAGAGAATCAAAAGCTACGCGCGCGGCTCGAAGCGACCCTCACACGTGTGCGCAGCAGTCGTGTCTATGCCATCGAAGAGCATCTTTTTGAATTCTATCGCGCAAGACTGCCTCAAGGCATCTCCTCGATTCACGATCTGAATAAGCTGATCAAAGAACGCACGCAGCCTAACTTCTTGTGCGCCACGGAAGATGATCTCACGGGCGGTGAAGACCTCTCTTGCGACCTCCAGCAATTCCCCGATCAGGCCCAATTTGCAAATAGCGTCATCCCCATCACCTATGCCTACAAACCAGGCCAAGAAGACGATGGCGTAACGCTCCAGATTCCTCTGCCACTTGCGGAGCATCTGACCAGCGGACAGGTGCAATGGATGGTGCCTGGTTTGCGCGAAGAACTCATCCTGACGCTCCTACGCGCTTTGCCCAAGGCGCTGCGTCGTGAACTGATGCCCATCGAGGCCCGCGCCAAAGAAATCGCTCAACGTTTTAATCCCGGGCGCAGTGAGTTTTTAGAATCGCTCGCTATGCATTTGCAGCAGGCCTATCGCCTTCAAGTGAAAGCCAGTGATTGGCCTCCGCACAGCGTTCCAGTGCATCTGCAGCCACGAGTCGAAGTCATGGCTCAGGGCAATAAAGCCGTCATGGCCAGTCGCGACATCGAGAGCATTCGCGCGAATGTGAAAAAGGAAGATCGTCGCAGTGATGCCTGGGATCGCGCCCTGCAACGCATCGAAAAGTATGCCCTTCCAGGCTGGACTTTTGGTGACTTGCCAGAAACGATCGTGATCGAGGAAATCAACGGCGTCGCAGTGCTCGGACACATCGGTCTCAGTCTGCGCGAAGGTGACGTGGACATCCGACTTTTCAAACAACGCGAAGAAGCAGAGCGATCCACTCCTGCAGCGATACGTAAGCTGGCCGAAGAAGCTCTGGGGCGCGATCTCGTCTGGCTGCACAAAGAACTGCGAATTCTGGACGTGAAGGCTCCACCCGTGAAAGCCAAGGGCTTTGGCGAGCTCGACAAACTCAAAACACCCACAGCAGCGCCGTCCACTCACTCGCTGCTTTCGGATCAAGCTCGCGAGCATCTTCTAGCTCATGCCTTGCGCTTGGAGCCATTGTTTCCGCTGAAAGAAAAACGCTTTCAAGAACTCTGCGAACGCACCCGCAAGGAACTGCCCACGATGACGCATCGGCTGCGTGAGCTGCTGAAACAGTGCGATGAGTTGCGGGTCAAAATTCAGAGTTACCCGCATCGATATCCCGGCATGGATGCGGATCTGATTCGCCTACTTCCCGTGAATCTGTTGGTGACCACACCTCACGCGCAGTTGATGCACTTGCCTCGTTATTTGAAAGCCATCCTCATGCGTGCGGAGCGCTTCGCCAATAACGCGATGAAGGATCGAGACAAAGCCCTGTTCATCAGTGACTTCAATGGTTGGGAGAATGAAGTCAGCGATGCCAATCGTGAGATCTTCCGTTGGCTCTTCGAAGAGTATCGTGTCTCCGTTTTTGCCCAAGAACTTGGCACCGCTCAACCTGTGAGCTTAAAGCGACTTGAAGCCCTGCTCAGTTAGTCCTCACGGGCTTGGATAAAGGCTTGTCATGCTGGAGGCGATATGAACAATCGTCTCATGAAATACATCCTCGCACTCGATCAAGGCACGACCAGCAGTCGCAGCATTCTTTTTGATTCGACCGGCAAAGTCATCGCCACAGCCCAGCGTGAATTCACTCAGCATTATCCACAGCCTGGCTGGGTGGAGCATGACGCCGAAGAGATTTGGAGCACCCAACTGCGCACCGCTAAAGAGGTGCTGAAAAAAGCCAAACTCACAGGCAAAGACATCGCGGCCATCGGGATCACTAATCAGCGTGAAACGACTGTGGCCTGGGATCGCCAAACCGGCAAACCAGTGAGCAAAGCCATCGTTTGGCAAGATCGCCGCACGGCTGGATTTTGTGATCAACTCAAGGCGAAAGGGGCGGAGCCCATGATCCGGCACAAGACAGGCCTCGTAGTCGATGCCTACTTTTCGGCTACTAAGTTGAACTGGATCTTGAAGCATGTGCCTGAAGCAAAAGCGCTGGCAAAAAAGGGGCAGCTCGCCTTTGGCACGATCGACTCCTGGCTGCTCTGGAACCTGACTGAAGGGCGTGTACATGCCACCGATGTCAGCAATGCCTCACGCACGATGCTTTACGACATCACCACAGGCACTTGGGATGCTGAATTGCTGAAACTGTTTGCGGTGCCAGCCTCTGCCCTGCCAGAGGTCAAGCCCTCCAGCGGTGTGTTTGGTGAAACTGCTCTCCTTGGCAGCAACATTCCCATTGCCGGAATCGCAGGCGATCAGCAGGCCGCGTTGTTTGGTCAGGTCTGCACGAAACCGGGCATGGTGAAGAACACGTATGGCACGGGTTGCTTCATGCTGATGCACACAGGCACCAAGCGCATCGCCTCAGGCAACAACCTGCTCACGACTGTCGCCTGGCAATTGGGCGATGGCCCGCTCGAGTATGCCGTGGAAGGCAGCGTTTTCATCGCCGGAGCTGTCGTCCAGTGGTTGCGAGATGGGCTGGGCATCATCAAAAAATCCTCTGAGGTCGAGGCTCTGGCCGCAGAGGTTCCCGACACGGGGGGCGTGCATCTGGTGCCAGCTTTTGCCGGGCTAGGCGCACCGCATTGGGACCAGCATGCGCGTGGCCTGCTCTGCGGCATGACCCGCGGCACCACCAAAGCGCACATTGCCCGAGCTGCGCTGGAAGGTATTGCTTTTCAAGTCACCGACATCCTTCACGCCATGCAGGCAGATGCAGGAGTGAAACTGCGCGAACTGCGGGTCGATGGAGGTGCCAGCAATAACAACCTGCTCATGCAGTTTCAGGCCGATCTGCTCGGGGTGCCTGTGGTGCGGCCCGTGGTCACTGAAACCACCGCCTTGGGGGCTGCTTACCTTGCAGGACTCGGGGGCGGCTACTGGAAGAGCCAAAGTGAAATCGCCACCCAATGGCAGGCTGAACGCCGTTTTGAACCCAACATGAAATCGGCGAAAAGAAAGTCCCTCCTCACGGGTTGGACTCAAGCTCTGGAACGCGCCAAAACCCCCGTATAAACCTTCAAGGTGACGCAGGATTCAGCGTGAGGATGTAGCCTATGACATCCTTCATGGCCTGTTCGTTTTCGATAAAGAGCGTGGTCATCATGACCATTTTTGCACCCTTCTCATCGCCCTTCGCGTTGCCACGGTGGAGAGCTTTGAATTTCTTCAGCTGTGCCAGCAGATACCATCCCTGGCGTCCGACCAGAGGCGGGCTGCCAAAGAGTTGCTCGCCGCTGGCATTGTAGCGGTGGCATTCCATGCAGCGTTCATAAAAGAGCTGCTGGCCCGCAGCGACATTGGCTCCTGCGAGGGTGCGTTCTTGAGGTAGGACAAGCGGCAGGGTCTCCACGTGTTTGGCCACGCTGGTGATTTGTTCAGGCTTCAGGGACTTGGCAATCGCAGCCATCACAGCGCCTTGGGGATCGACCGCGCCATCGTTGCCACGTTTGCCCTGATGAAAATTGGTCAGCTGGCGCTCAACATACCAGGCAGGCAGGTTGGCAATCGAGGGTGTTTTGAGTTGTTCACTCCCCTGCCCGACAGCGCCATGGCATTGAGCACAGAGCGTTTTGAAAACCTGATGTTCAGGGATTTGTGCAGAGACAAGAAGGGGAAGGCAGCAGCCCAAAAGCGACAGAAAACGATTCACAGGAAGAGATGAACGCGCCAACGAACTCAAGTTCATGAGCCAAATCTAAGATCTACGGATTCAGCACACAAAACACCAAACTCCGCACAGTTCAGACAAGCTTTCAGAGATCCACCGTGCCCGCCGTTTTTCCAGAAAGCACCCTCGCCAGACCGCGCAAAAAACCCAGGAAACAAAAGCCAAAAAGGATCATGCAGAGAACGGTTCGGAACAGATAAAAACGACCCGCCATCCATTCCATGACCAAAAAGGTTCCAGGGATTGCCATGGCGATGCCACAGAGGATCATGAGATAGAGGCCCCGTTCACGGATCGAATTCTGACGCTTGGCCTGGGCCACCCTGAGCATCGCCTCCGCACCATCCCCCTCAATGCCATGCTTCTCTTCCAGCCAATCGAGCACTTCATCCACCGAAGCATCCCAGTGGATTTTTGCATTCACCTGATCTTGGATGGCCTGAATCTTTTCAGCAGACGTGGAGAACGACATTTTCCAATTTTCAGCCGAAAACCAAGTGACCGTCAAGAATCGGCGCACGCACACCCGCACTTGCTTGCACGTCGCAGCCTGTCACACTTCGCGACTCTTTTATGTCCACCATCGTTGTCGCCCAAAAAAACGGAATCACCTGCATCGGCGCTGATACCATGAGCTGTCTCGGATCCTTGCGCCAAAAAGCTCATCACATCGTGAACAAGACCAAGATCACCAAGATTGGCGATACCTACATCGGTCTCACCGGCACCTCCGCCAGTCTGGTGGTTATGAATAGCTACTTCGCGAATCCTGAGCGTCCTCGAGACTTCTCCTCCACGGCTGCGATTTTTGAGACCTTTCGTCACGCCCATCACTGGATGAAGGCGGAGTATTTCATGTCCACTCAGCCCTCGAAAGACGAGGAGTATGAAACGACTCAGTTTTATGGCCTCATCGCCAATCCTCACGGGATCTTCGCTTTGTATTCCTATCGCAGCGCCCAGCAGTTCCATAAATTCTGGTCTGCGGGCTCTGGGCGCGATTATGCGCTGGGGGCCATGCAAACGGTCTATGATCAAGCCGAGAGCGTTGTGGACATCGTCAAAGCGGGACTGAATGCGGCGGCAGAATTCGACAGCGCCACCGCCGGTCCTTTTGAGATCTTCACCTGTGATCTTGCAGAGGCTGCGAAGCCTCTCAAAAAAGCGAAACGCAAGAGCTAGAAGCTCTCGCGTTGTCTCTTACTCGGCACCTTTGTGACCGAGCTGTTTCACAGCCTTATTGAGCTGATCGTATTCGATCGGCTTCTTGATCACGGTCACTGGTCCCAAAGACAGAATGCGACTGAGGATTTCGCTATCTGGGTAACCCGTGATCACCACGATTGGCAGATCGGGATGCAACTCTTTAAGCTGGCTGTAAACTTCATCTCCCGGCACATCGGGAAGCTTGAGATCAAGGAAAACGAAATCGAACTTTTGTTTTTTGGCCATGCTGATGGCCTCTGCACCCGTGCCTACCACAAGGCGCCCAAAACCGGCTTTCTTGAGAAATTGTTTAAAAAGCGCCTGAAGTGCTGGGTCATCATCCACCACCATGACCGTCGGCTGGCCCGCTTGTTCTTCCTTACGCAAGACATCACGATCCAGCAAACTGCGCTTGATGCGCCAGCGTCCGCCGATCTGCACCGCTGGGAGCTGTCCACGCTGAACGAGATAATACACGGTAGGCAAAGGAATCCGCAGATACTCGGCGGTCTCTTTGACAGTCATAAGTTCAGGTGAAGCAATGTCGGACATAAAAGTGATCAGTCAGTGTTAAGAAGTCTGAGCCGTTGTGAATAACTCAATCAAATCAGAATTGAGTCGAAGTTGCTATATAATTACCATGACAGCAAGCCTATTTTTGAAGATTTTAGCGATCCAACAAAAGCCATCAAAAGGCAAATCTGCGAATTGCGTCGCATTTGCGATGAAAAATCCTCATCCGGCATTATGCGGTCGTTTGATGTTCAATCTATCTGAATAGCCACGCTTGATTAGAGATTCCAGAATGTGACAGACTCAAGGCACCGTCCGTTGTTCAATCTTTGAAAGCGATTGGATGTCCCGTTTGGCTTCCAGCTTTGTGGCTTTCCTAATTAATGCTGTGATGGCATCCAGCAATCGTCCCAAGGTCTATTGCAAGGATTCGAGCCATTGCTGAAGTTGCCCGAGAATCTCTTCAGGACCATTGGAGGGAAAGTTCTCGGTCAGCCAGCGCACATCGGCCGCAGCGGCTTCTCGCTGACCGATCCGCTCATTCATGCGAGCACGGGTAATGCGCTCGACGGCAGAATCGGGATTCAGTTCGAGAGCGAGGTTCAAATACGGCATCGTCTCACTGACGGCGCTGTTATCATCCAGCGTGCTGCTGAGCAGGTTGTTTAGCATTCGCAGAATGACAGCACGCTTGGTGGCAGGCTGGAGAGCTTCCTCCGTGAACTCGCCTGAATCCGTGAGCTCCAACGCGGCCTCTTCCACGCTCAGTTCACGTCCACGGTCGAAAACATCCAGCAACTGAAGTTCCCCCTCAGGCTCTTCTTTGTAGCCAATCATGAACTTACCCGGCAAAGGCACGCCATAGACCCCGGAAATCTTCAATCGAGCGGCCAACTCCATGTAGAGAACGGAAAGTGTGATGGGCAGGCCCTCGCGATCATCCAGCAGCTCATTCATGTAGCTGTTGGATTTGCTGCCGTAATCATGGCGGCTGCCGTGAAAGCCGTTTTCCTCGAAGAGGTAACGATTGAGGCGCTTCACGGCCGATAGCGTGCCCTTGGCGATGGCAGGATCTTTTTTCAGATCCTCCACCATGCGCTGAAAGCTCTGCAGATACTGTCCCACGTCGATCTCTTCATTGTCATGCCTCGCCAGCAGCAACGTGGCCCGGATGAGGTCAATTTTGTCTTCTGGCTGTGTCAGTTCCGTCACCAGGTCTCGAGTCACCGCACGCCGATGCAGCTCCTTTTCCAGTTCTCGAAGAGCTGCGGCCTCTTTTTCCAATTGAAGGCGTCTTTCGACCAGAATGCGACGACTCGCGGCTGGCTGATCCAGAAGATCCTTCATCGTCTCGGGGGACCGACCCGAACTCGACTTCAAGAGATTCAACGCTGATTCAATGCGCTGAGCGAGTTCCTCAGAGACTGGTTGCTCAGCTAGATCCGTGCCCAGACGAAACCCACGGAACTCAGCCACGGTATTGCGGAACTTGCACAAACCCACGCGCCCTCCGCGCAGCCCCGTGTCATCTTGCACCAAAACACGCTGGCCATTCACCCAGCAGGTCAAGCGCTCCGGCTCCACGCGGACTCGTAGGTGATTCCAGTCGCCCGAGCGGTAGGCCTCGGTCGCCACATCCGCGAGAATCGTCCAAGAATACACATCAGGGCCTTCAAAGCGTGTCAGACGCAGCTTTCCGGCTGAAGGATAAAAACCGTAATGCGCGTCACCGCCATCCGAGCAAAAGACGAGACCCGCTGCGCCAGACTCGTCTTCAAGCTTCACGTTCACCGCCACCTCAAAGCTCTCGGCGGGCTTCTCGGGTGTCCACAGACACAACGAACGACCTCCAAAGCCACTGCCTGGCGTTGCCGCTTTGATAATGCCCGCGTGCTGAGTCCACCGTGCGCCCAACAGCGGCTGCCACAGCTTTGGATTCAAGACTCCAATGGTCAGCCAGCGCGCCATGGGCACTGGGTTGGGCTTTTCAATCAGGCGCTTCAGTTCATTCACGGGCATCGCAAAACCCAGGTTGTCCGTCTTCGCAGATTTCAGCGTCAGAATGCCCAACACGCGCCCTTGCCGATCCAGCAACGGGCCACCGCTGTTCCCCTGTTCAATCGGCACGGCCAGTCGGATCATGGGGATGTCATTGATCAAATCTGGAAACTCAGAGACCACTCCATCCACCACGCTGAAGGCCAATCCCTCCGGGTTACCCATCGCCACAATCGGCTGGCCCTGTTTCGTCGCATCACTGTCGGCTAGAGGCAGCGCTTTGAGCCCTTTTTTTGCCACACGCAGCAGCGCCAGATCCCAATGCGCATCCGTCGCCGTGACCTCCACGACTTCATGTTTGGCGCCATCCGCCATCTCCACCTCCAGCCGGCGCGCCTCGCCGATCACGTGCAGATTCGTCGCGATCAGTCCGTCTTCACTCACCACAAAACCCGCCCCCAGACCATCCACGCCATCACGGCCTACCTGCATCACTTTGACCACTGCAGGCTTCACCTCCGCAGCGATGGCTTCCACCGATTTCATGGGCGCTGCGATCAGGCCGGGAGCCACGAGGAGGAGGCAAAAGAAAGGACGCATGGGGAAATGAGTGCTGCAAGATACGCGCCGGACTTATCAAATAGTGCGGGAACACAGCGGCACCCAGCCAGAAACTCGCTCGAGATCGTCGCCCTACCCGCAATCTCACCGAAAATAGAATTTCATTTTTCAGGTTTCGGTTTTTAATCGCGAACGCATGCCCACCCCACCACGTCTCCGTTTCCTGGACGCCCTGGTGCTGATCTTATCGATCTACGTCATCGTTGCACTGCTGGCGGATCTCACTCTGCCGCTGCCCCCGGTCGTGCGCGATCTCATGTGTTATGTGGACTGGGTCGTCTGCACCGTCTTTTTCACCGACTTCGTCATCCGCTACCGTCAAGCCCGCTCCAAAGCTCACTTCATGCGCTGGGGTTGGGTGGACCTCCTCTCCTGCCTGCCCGCAGAGATTTTCTCGATCGGTCGCGCCGTCCGCATTTTTCAGATCATCCGCAT
>JAIXVB010000507.1 GCA_027483245.1 Verrucomicrobiaceae bacterium
AACATTTAGGGATAGATCGGTCAGTTTTGCGTTGATTACCTGTCAGCGCTCACGTCATGCTGACTGTTGGCCAACCCCCTTTCAAACCTGCATGGATCGCATTGCACTTTCCTTTCCTTCATCGTCCCCACGAATCGCCACTTGGATGGCGTTCGTGCTTGTCTTCTTGCTGGGCCTTTCCCAGGCTGAGGCGGCCACACTGGTCTATTATCAGTTCACTGGCACGGATGGAGCGAATGCGGCCAGCGTGGCAGATTCAAGCGGCAATGGCCTGACCGGCACAGGCTCTGCCTCGGGCACAGGAGCGGTTCTGCCGAAATACTCGAATTCAACTCCCGGGGCGGTGATTCTCGACGGCGTGGGCGGTGCGGTCATCAACGCGAACAACACCACGTCTGTGAAATTTGAAAACGCGGGTGCAGACGATGCCTCGCCTCTTTTCAACACGGGTCGAGGAGGCCGCATCACGGTGTCGAGCAATCTGTTGGAGCCCTCCAGCTTCACCATGGAGATGTTTGTGCGAGTGGACAGCAACATTCAGTTTGCCTCGATCGTGGGAAAAGAACGCAACGGTGGCTCAACGTGGCTGCTGGATACCAACAGCATCGGCGCTACTGGTGCGGGAGAGCCGACGACATCGCAACTCAGACTGCGAGTCGATCACCAAGAATTGGCCCTGGGCAATGGCAGTCCGGGTTTCAATCAAAACATCAGCAGTACTTCGGTGGGTCAGTTTGGCGATGGCGAGTGGCACCACATCGCCTTCACTTACAATGATTCGACGAACACCTTTAACTTTTACAAAGACTACCTCGCCGCAGGCTCGGGCACGATCACCGCTCAAGGCGTGCAGGACCTCGTTTACAACGGTGGTCTTTTTTACCTGGGCAATGCAGGCGGTGGACGCGCCTTTGATGGTTGGATGGATGAAGTGCGCTTTAGCGACAGCATTCTCACCTCAGATCAGTTTCTGCGGGCCGCTCCAGAGCCCAGCCGGGCGGTTTTATGGCTGATTGGAGTGGCCGCCTGTGGCCTGCGCCGTCGCCGTGCTGGCTCCGTGCACCGCATAGCTGGAATTTTAAACTCATGAAAAATCACCAATCCTTTTTTGCCCTGCTCCTGGTGAGTGTGGCTCTGATGATCGGGTCTGCCGCCCACGCTCAAACCAACCGCACCTGGAATGGTGCTGGGGGCAATGACAACTGGAGCACGGGCGCGAACTGGGGTGGTGTGGCGCCGAGTTCAGGCAATGCCCTGACCTTTGCCGGCACGGTGCGATTAAGCTCTGTGAATGATCTCGCTGCGGATAGCTCCATCGCAGGCATTACCTACAGCGCCGGTGGCGGTGCCTTTGTCGTCACTGGCAATCGGATCACGCTCACGAGCAATGTCACCAACAGTAGCAGCAACCTGCAAACGCTGAATCTAGACATGATCCTGTCAGCTCAACGCACGTTCAATACAGCGACGGCGAACGTGACCACCAATGGCTTTGCGGTCGGTGGCATCCTGTCGGGTGTGGGTGGACTGACCAAGTCGAGCACCGGCAACAGTAGCAATGGTCTCATGACTCTCACCGGAGCCAATACCTACACTGGGAGCACGATTGTCAATGGGGGCACTCTGGAGGTCAGTGGTGCGGTCGGCACCCTTCAAAATTCGAGTTCGATCAACGTTGGCGTGACGGCCGGTTCCGGAGCCAGCACGGCGGTGCTTCGACTCAGCAATGCGGCGGGGAACGCCAACCGTCTAGGCGATGCCGCTCCGGTGACGCTGCATGCGCGAGGCGAATTGGCTTTGATCGGCAACACCACGACGGCGACGACCGAGACCTTTGGTGCGCTGACACTCGGCTCCGGCACCTACAGTACGGCTCCCACGATCACCCTTTCGGGCACGGCGGCTGGACTGCTGACGCTCGTGGAGGCTGCCTCCTGGACCCGCACCAATCGTGACACCGCTCTCATCCGCGGCACGAATCTCGGTCAGCAGAGCACCAATGCGACCCGTTTTACCCTGGCGGACATTTCCGGTCTGACCTTTATCGGCACCACCACGGCCAATGGCACCACGCCAGGCAGCGCGAAGGATGTGCGCATTGTTCCCTACCTGATTGGCGACACCAGCGCGACGGGCAATGGCGCGGGTTTTGTCACCTATGACACCACGGGTGGCTTGAGGCCGCTCGGCGCAAATGAATATGTCACCCTCTCCGCGGGCTACACAGCACCGGTGGCGGCTGAAAACGTGCGGGCTTTCAATGGCAGCCTCACCACCCCTGACCAGGTCGTCAATTCATTGCTCTTCAACACGGCCAGCCAGACCTTGGATGGCACGGGCACCTTGACTGTGCAAAGCGGTGCCATCGCGGCTGTGGCTAACAACTCGGTCCTCGGCGCGGGTTTCTCGGAAGTCACGTTGGGCAATGGCACCTGGAATGAAGCGGTGCTGACCGCCACGAGTGGCAGCACATTGACAGTCAATTCACGCCTGCAAATCACCGGCGGCGCAGCGGGTGCTTTGGTCAAATCAGGTGCAGGCACCGTGGTGCTTGCGGGGAATAATGCCTTTGATGCGGTGACTTATGTCAATCAAGGCGTGCTGCGCGTGACCCATAACAATGGCCTGGGTTCAACGGTCGGGGGTGTCGTGGTTCACGGTCTCTCGGGGGGTAAACTCGAAGTTGGTGGCGGCATCACCGTGGCCGATGCCATCACGATTTTTGATCGTGTGCCGCATGACAGCAGTGCCTTTCAGATCGTCGGGGGTGCCAACACGTTCACTGGAGCCATCACTTACTTCAATCAACAGCGCTGGGTCGCCTCGGGCAATGGCAGCGCGACTTTCACCGGTGGTGT
>JAIXVB010000024.1 GCA_027483245.1 Verrucomicrobiaceae bacterium
CCGGTCATAGTTGGAAAAAATGCGATCCCATTACACGGTGAGGAACTCTTTCACCACAGCGTCCGTGAGGTCTTTGACTCCTCCCTGAGCAACCACTGTGCCACGATCCATGATGTAGAACACATCCGCCAACTCGCGACAGAAGTCGAGGTACTGCTCCACGAGAAGAATGCTCATTTTGTCCTCGGAACGCAGAATCTTTAAAGCATCACCAATCTGGTCGATGACGTTGGGTTGAATCCCTTCGGTGGGCTCATCCAAAATCAACACCTTCGGCTCGGTGAGTAGAGCACGCGCAATCGCGAGTTGCTGCTGCTGACCACCGCTCAACATGCCCCCTTTGCGAGGCAGGAACTCTTTGATGATGGGGAAAAGTGTGAAAATACGATCCAGCTTGCCGCTCGTCTTGATGCCACGAGCCGTTGCCCCCAGAAGAAGATTCTCCTCGACGGTGAGGAAAGGAAATATATCACGACCCTGAGGAACATAAGCCAGACCTAAACGCGCACGCTCTTCGGGAGCGAGACGAGTGATGTCGGTGCCTTCGAGCGTGATCTTTCCTGAGTCGGTTTTGAAAAGTCCCACGATGGAGCGCAGCGTGCTTGTTTTGCCAACACCATTGCGGCCCATGAGACAGCAGAGCTGGCCATCAGGCACGGTGAGATCGACTCCGCGTAGGATGCGGCTGCCGCCAATGGAGGCATGGATGGATGAGAGAGTGAGCATGTCGTGAGTTAAGCAGCTTTCTTGCGTCCGAGATAAACTTCGATCACACGGGGATCATTTTGAACTGCATCGACACTGCCTTCACAGAGCACACTGCCCTGATGGAGAACCGTGACTTTCCGACCCGTCGCGATCTGTTTCACAAACACCATGTCGTGCTCGATCACGATGATGCTGTGTTTGCCCGCGAGCTTCAGCAACAGCTCACCCGTGAGCGCGGTTTCATCATCACTCATCCCTGCAGCGGGTTCATCGATGAGCAGCAGTTTAGAGTTTTGAGCCAGCAACATGCCGATTTCCAACCACTGTTTCTGACCATGGGAAAGGGAACCCGCCAGATCGGTTCGACGACTACCCAGATTGATGATCTTTAGAATCTCATCGATCCTATCAATGTCGGTGCTGGTGGTTTTGCTAAACAGTGTCTTCCAAACACCGCGCACACCTTCCAAGGAAAGAAGCAGGTTTTCAAAAACCGTGTGGTCCGTGTAAACCGTCGGTGTCTGAAATTTCCGACCCACCCCGAGACGAACAATTTCATGTTCGCTCAGAGGCACCAATTCAGTGAGTGCCCCAAAGGTAATGGTGCCCGTGTCAGGTTTGGTTCTGCCTGTGATGAGATCGAGGAAAGTGGTTTTGCCAGCGCCATTGGGTCCGATGACCGTGCGCAGTTCACCTTCCGTGAGATAAAAGTTCAGGTCTGTGATGGCTTTGAAACCCGCAAAGGATTTGTTCACGCCTTCAGCATTGAGAATAAGAGGGTGGTCCATGAGAATTAATTAAGCTGCTTCCTCCTCAGTTTTTTTGATGGCGGCGTCTTCCATCGGCTCCTTCTGTCGCTTCCGTTTGGCTAACCAATCACGCACCATGCCAGGAATGCCAACGATGCCCTTGGGCATGAAAAGCACGACAATGATGAACATCCCACCCAGAATAATGAGCCACAAATCAGGATAGGCCCGGGTAGCCCAACTCTTCAGCGCATTGACACTCACAGCCCCAACGATGGGACCGATCAGAGTGCCACGTCCACCGACTGCCGTCCAGACCACCGCTTCCAGTGAATTGTCCGTGGTCATTTCACTCGGATTGATGATTCCGACCTGTGGCACATACAGAGCGCCCCCAACGGAGCCGATCAAAGAGCTCAGAACGAAGATGAAGAGCTTAAAATTGGGTGACGAATAACCGCTGAACAAGACACGGTTTTCGCTGTCACGGACAGCCTGCTGGACCAGGCCAAATCGACTGCGCGTCAGGCAACGCAAGCCCACGAAAGTAACGGTTAAAATCATAGCCGTCACGATGAACAAACCACGCTTCGTTTCTGGGCTGCGAATGTCGAATCCCAGAATGAAACGAAAATCGGTGAACCCATTGTTGCCGCCCATGAGCATGTCGTTGCGGAAGAACATCAGGGACGCTCCATAGGTCAGCGCTTGCGTCAGAATGGAGAAATAGACCCCACGGACTCGAGAACGAAACGCCAACCAACCAAACACGTAAGCCACCAAACCGGGCACCACGAGCACCATCACCATCGCAAAAGGGAAACTGCTGAATGGCTTCCAGAAGGTAGGCAACTGCTCCCAACCGAGGAAGACCAAGAAGTCAGGCATGTCTTTGTGATACTGCCCCATGTCTCCAATCATGCGCATGAGATACATGCCCATCATGTATCCCCCGAGCGAGAAAAAGAGCGCCTGCCCAAGACTCAAGAGGCCAGTGTAACCCCAAAGCAAATCGACGCTGATCGCCAACATGGCATAACACAAATATTTGCCCCAAAGATTGATGGTGAAGTCGCTAATGAATCCAAAAGAATTCAGCAACGGCATCACGACGATGAAGAAAAAAGCGATGATCGCCGTGAAGGTCCATTCCTTTTTCGCGATGGGGCGAACAAGCAGAGAATGCGTCATGAAAGAAGTGATTCAGAGATTAATAGGTGAGTTAAACTCAAGACTCTAAGCTTCGAGTTTTGGTCGCGAAGAGCCCTGCAGGGCGCCATTGGAGGAAAAGAATGATCGCTCCCAAAACCAGGATTTTACCCAGCACAGGGTTGCCAAGAATTTGCTGCAACGATTGATCGATCACCCCGATACCCAGTGCGCTCGCCACCGTGCCAATCAGGCTACCGACACCGCCCACCACGACGGTCATGAAGGCATCCACGATGTAGCTTTGGCCAAGGCTGGGTCCGACATTGCCAATCTGTGAAAGGAAAGCCCCTGCTAGCCCTGCCAATCCACTGCCAAACCCGAAGGTCAGCATGTTGACTCGTTCGGTGCGGACTCCCAAGCAGGCAGCCATGTTACGATTCTGCATCACTGCACGGATCAAGAGTCCTAGAGGCGTCTTGCTCAAGAGAGCCCAGGTGCCGATCACAATGAGAACGGCAAAGCCGATCACAAAAACACGATTCCAACCAAAAATCACATCATTGATCGTCCAGTTATCACTCAGCCAGGAAGGGCTATTGACCTGCACGTTGTTGGAGCCAAAAACCAGACGGAAAATTTGCTGGAGCACCAAAGAAACACCCCAGGTCGCTAGCAGACTCTCCAAGGGGCGACGGTAGAGGAAACGAATCACACCCCGCTCCAACGCAAGGCCAACCAAAGCCGCCATGATGAAAGCCATGGGCAACGCGATGACAAAATACATTTCATAAACCCAGCCTGTCGTGTTCATCCCAGGCAGTGACATTTGCATGCCAAAAGGTGACAGCACCAAACCTTCGGCAAAGATGCACTGCACCACATAGGTTGTGTAAGCGCCGACAGCGATCAGTTCACCGTGCGCCATGTTGATGACCCCCATCAAACCAAAGGTAATCGCCAAGCCGATGGCAACGACCAACAAAACGGACCCAAGTGAAAAACCACGGAAGATAGTTCCAAAAAAATTGACGACTGTTCGATGGGATTCCACCGCACTGAGCGCTTTCTTTGCAGCCTCAAGCAGAGGCTTATCACCCGCTTTTTCAGAATCCCGAATGATGCCCACAAGAGCATCTTTGGCACTCAACGGATGTATTTCTTCGAGAGCCTTGCAACCAAGGAGGCGAACCGCTGCATCAGGACTGCGCAGTTGCGTCAGGGCAATGGCTTCTTGAACCGCCCTTTTCACTTGGCCATCTGTCTCGACTTTGAGTCGTCCTTCGAGAATAGGCAGTTTAGAAACGTCACGTTCCATGCCCAGTTGTGAAATCGCCATCAGACGATCTTTCGCATTCGGTGCCGCGAGCTTGGAAAGGTCCGTGACCGCCTTCATGGCGCGACGAATGCTGCTATCTGTTTCTGCCAATTCAGCAGAGGTTGGTGAAACACGCACAGAAGCCCCTGCGGCATCCTTGAGCGGTTCTTTGATATCCAAACGAATGGCGGTTTCTTTTTTCGCAGCGTCAGGGTCACCGGCCAAAGTCACCGCGACTTTCTTTCCATCGGCCCCAGGCACCAGATAGATGCCGCCCTCTTTCCAAGACAGCAGCAACGGCTCTGTTTCAGGATCACCCAGGCCCGTCAAAGATTGCACGAGTTTAACCTGAGAATCACTATCGTCTGAAAGCACCGCTGCTTCCGCGATGATTTGTCGAGCGCTCTTCGCGTCTTGGGCTCTAGCAAAGCCTAAGCAACCGACACAGGCGATGAGGACAAAATGGAGCCATGCTTTATTCATATCATTTTTATCTAAATTCGTCGAATGCCCTTACAAAAGCTCGCTTTAGAGGCGTTAAAAATGAGCGGTTCATGACGCCATGAACCGCTCATATGAATCGGAACAGATCAGCTTACTTGCTCTTGAAGGTGCCCTTGAGGAAAGGCTCGCCAAACACGTTGTCGTAGGTCTTCAAAATCTTGAATTGCCCATCCGCTTTCGTTTCACCGATGAACACGTTTTTGGTGACATGATGATTTTTCTGGCTCGTCACGGTTCCGCCAGGACCATCGAAGCTGATGCCTTTTTCCAGTTCAGCGATGACTTTTTCGACTTCAAAAGTGCCTGCTTTTTCGACAGCTGCTTTCCACAGGTAAACACCGACATAGCTCAGTACCATTGGGGAGCAGGTCACGCGACCTTCTTTGACGATTCCAGGAACGTCGCTCTTGGCCAACCAAGCTTGGAAGTCAGCGATGAACTTCTCATTGGCAGGTGACTTGATGGATTGGAAGTAAGTCCAGCAACCCAATTGACCGACCAGTTGCTTTGCAGGAAGACCGCGGAACTCATCTTCTGAAATCGAGAAGCTCACCACTGGGCAGGTTTCTGCGGTCAGGCCCGCTGCTGCATATTCCTTGAAGAAAGGAACGTTGGTATCGCCATTCAAAGTGCTGACGACGCAGGTGTCGCCACCGGCTGCATACTGTTTGATTTCAGAGACGATTTGCTGGTAATCGGTGTGACCAAACGGAGTGTACTTGCCCGCAGAAATGATTTTGCCCGACTCATCTTTTTTGAATCCACCGCCGATGTTTTCAAGCGGGACTCCCTTGCTCAACAGATATTCCAGCAAGACGAGGTTCGTGGTCTGTGGATAAACATAGTCACTGCCCAGCAGGTAAAATTTCTTGTAACCTTTTTCCAAAAGGTAGTCCACCGCAGGCGTGGCTTGTTGGCCGACTGCCTCGGCTGTGTAGATGATGTTAGGCGACATTTCTTCACCCTCATATTGCACGGGATAAAACAGCAGACCCTTGTTGCTCTCGAACACAGGCAACACGGATTTGCGACTCACCGACGTCCAGCATCCAAAGGTCACTGCGACTTTGTCTTGCTCTAAGAGTTGCTTGGCCTTCTCCGCAAACAGAGGCCAATTGGAGGCACCGTCCACGACGACAGGCTCAATTTTTTTTCCGAGCACACCGCCCTTGGCGTTGATTTCATCAAAGGTGAAAAGGAGAACGTCACGGAGAGAAGTTTCACTGATCGCCATCGTGCCACTCAAGGAGTGCAAGACACCGACTTTAACTGTGTCCTGGGCCTGAGCAGGCAAGAGGGTGGAGAGTGCCGCCAGAGCAAGCGTGGATGTGAAGAGTTTACGTGTGAATTTCATTTTGATTTGGGTATTGAGACTTTAACCGAGAAGCGAACGAGCTGAAAAAATGGTGGTCAAAGTGGCGCACCGAATAGACCGAACCGGCTATTTTGATGCGCCACGTTCCCCTTCTTGTGGAGGCTATTAAAATGTCACCACAACACCTGCACGGCCTCTGATGAAGCCTTCGTCAGGGTTGGTCACAATGACGTTGTCATTGGTGTAGAAATAATCGACGGAAGCAGTCAGGGAGATATGCTTCGAGAGAGGCAACGTGGCACCCAACCCTGCGGAGGCAAAGCCGAAGCCTGCCTGACCGCCGTGGTAGTCGTAGGTGTCATAGCTGAGCGCGAAAGGAGCTGAGAGAATCACGGGGCCCAGCTTGGTCGTTGGATTGATACCCACCTGCACCACCAGACCCTCGCCGAAGTTAACGGCAGCACCACGATCAAAGCGACCATGAAGGAGGAGGTAGGGGTTTAGCATGCCACTGTAGTCCACGCGAAAATCGATGATCTTCTCGGTATTGCCACCGTAGTTCCAGTATTGGTTGATGAGAGTGAACTTGAATTTATCAACCGTGTAGGACATGCCCGCCCAGACATCGATTTCTTGAACACGATTGCCAAGAGTAGAAGACGAATCGTTGTTATCGTTGATATCCATCCAGGTGCCCACAAAGAACGTGAAGTTGCTGGTCAGATTGAAGTTAACCGCCAAAGAGGGATGAAAAAGCGGATCTTCCCAAGACTGGCCGGCACCCCAAATGTCTTGCCCATAAGAAACGAAGTGGGAGTCCATCAATAAGGACAACGTTCCACTGATCAAAGGTGGTTCAGGCACAACGGGCGGCGGCACTTCTGCTGGTGTTCCAGCTTGGGCTGCACCGATTGCTAATGATAGGGCAGATATTGCTACGGCACAGTTTCTAATCGTTGCTTGCAACGTTTGTTTTGGGTTCATCGTATTGATTCGCGTTAGTGTTGATTCGCTAATTCACCTGGCAGGGAAATCCGGTCTCAAACGAATCCCTGTCAGGTGATCAGCGAATTATGATTCAGCATCTTATGTGCCAATAAAGTTGCTGAGGATGCGCCCTCGAATTGATTCAATCGTTTGTTTATGCGTCAAACTGACGGCGCTGGTATTGTTGCTTGCCGGGGGGCAGAAGGCCGTGCTGAATGATGAAATCATTCATTGCCCCTCATGCCTGCGAAACCCTCCCTGAAAAAGAAGTCGGAAAAGAAGACCGCCAAGTCTGCTAAGACTGTGCTTCCAGCCCCACTCAAGAAGGTGCCTTTTTGGGTCGGCTTCGATCTGGGTGGCACCAAGATGTATGCCTGCGTGCTGGATGAAACCTACAACGTTCTCGGCACGGCCCGGAAATCGACCAACGGGTCCGATGGTCAAATCAAGGGACGCAAGAAGATCGTCAATGCGATCCATGAAGCAATCGCCATGGCAGGCGTGGACCCGGCGGGGTTGCAAGGCATCGGCATTGGTTGCCCCGGTCTCGTCAATCCTGAAAAAGGCATCTTGATCAATGCCCCCAATCTCGGTTGGAAAAACATGGGGCTTACCGGCATCCTCACCACCGCTTTCAAAAAGCCTGTGGCTGTCCTCAATGATGTGGATGCAGGGACCTATGGCGAATACAAGCTCGGGTCAGGCAAAGGCGCTCGTTCGCTGCTGGGTGTGTTTCCAGGCACGGGTGTCGGGGCTGGATTTGTTTACAATGGTCAGATCATCATGGGGCGCAGTGTTTCGGCCATGGAGCTGGGCATGATCTATCTGCCTGGCACTCATCTTGGCAGCGCCATACCAGGTTCCGTGATGTTGGAAGATCTCACCAGCCGCCTCGCACTGGCCTCACAAGCAGGGATCGCTTGTTATCGAGGTCAGCTACCCGAGCTCGACAAAAAGACCAGGGGCAACCTGCGTGACATCCGCAGCAAGGCACTCTCCGCCACGTTCACGGCTCAACAGGAAGCCGCTGTCACCTTGTTCCGAAACAGTGTGCAATACCTCGGCATGGGCATCGCTGCAGTGGTGAATCTTTTGGCACCCGATCAGATCACGCTGGGTGGAGGGCTGGTCGAAGAACTGCCAAATCTCTACCTCACGACCCTCAAAGATGAAGTGGCGAAATACGCGCTTCCAGACCTGGCCAAAGGAGTCAAATACTCGCTTGCGAAACTAGGCGGCACAGCCGTCGCCGTTGGCAGCGTGGCGTGGTTACGAGAAGAAACGGCGAGGAATCTGCCAAAATCAAAACCTGCCAAATAAACGCCTCACGGTCAGCCCAATCTCGGCCCCTTCCATAGCTCTCCTTCATGTCAGAACCTGTCACCAGCCACCAAGAACAAGCCGTGATCTACGTCGGCGCGGCTTCCCTCTCCCTCGTCATCGGTAGCCCTGACGCGAAGATCGGCTTCCGCGTCGTGGACCATCTGGATCGTCCCCTGCCCATCGCCCGTGATATTTTCCGAACCGGCACCATCACACGTGCTACGGCTGAAGAAGCAGCGGGCATTCTTCGTGACTTCCTTTTAACGACCAAAGAATACGGAGTCCCTCTCGAAGCGATTCGATTGCACAACACCAACATCCTGGCTGAAGCGAGCAATCACGAAATTTTTCTCAATCGACTCCAGGTCGCCACGGGGCTGCAAGCGCGGCTCATTGATGACGGTGACATGACACGTCTCGTCTATCAGATCGCGCGGCGTCTCTTGGACAAGAATCCCAAACTCGCGGAGGGGCACACCTTTGTCTCCCACATTGGCCCCGGCAACACACGCGCGCTGCATTTCAAACAAGGTCGGCTGTCTGCTTACAGCAACTATCGGTTAGGCATTTTCCGCGCTCGTGAGGCCGTCGCAGGTGCCGAGGAATCACCTCAGCACATGACGCATCTGGAAGAACAGATTCGCGGCGTCGTGGAGCATTTGGCACAAGACTATGCAGGCTACAAAATCGAAAACCACGTCGCCATCGGTGCTGAAATCCAAAGCATCGCGCCGCAGATCACAGCAGCCAAGAACGGCGCGTGCCGCATCCGGGAAACCGAGCTGGCTCGCTTCACCGAAAAGCTGGCCGTACTCAATCCTGATGAGCTGGTACGTCAACTGCACGTTCACTACACGGGCGGTGAAGGCATCGTGCCCGCACTCCAGACAAACCTAGCCCTGGCGCGCAAATTTGGCGACCATCTGCTCTGGGTGCCTGAAGGCGACTTCCAGCGGGAGCTCATGCTGGATCTGATGACCGCTAGCCCACGAACCGCATCCTTCCAAGAAGAGGTCATGCAGGCGGCCTGTGAAATCGGTGTGCGCTACAAGACCGACCGCAAACACGCGGATCACGTGGCGCTTCTCGCCCAGCAACTTTTCCGCGAGCTTCAGCCTCTGCATTCACTCGAGCCACGCTTTGAACTCGTATTGCGCGTCGCCGCCATCCTTCATGAGGTCGGCATGTTCATCAGTCCGCGTGAACATCACAAACACAGCCTCTACATTCTGCTACAGACCGAGATCTTTGGTCTCAGCACCAGTGAGCGCGAGATCGTCGCCCTGCTGGCTCGTTATCACCGCCGTTACAATCCTGAACCCAATCACCCGCATTTCTCAGACCTCTCCCGCGAAGAGCGCATGATCGTGTTTAAACTCGCGGCTCTCCTGCGCATTGCAGATGCCCTGGACCGCAGTCATGTTCAGCGCATCAAAAGCATCCAACTCAGGCCTGAAGGCAGCCGTCTGAACATCCACACCACAGGCGTCGAAGACACGACGATTGAGCAAATCGCGATCAACTCGAAGTGCGATCTCTTCCGTGAGATCTACGGCTACGACATCGTGCTCGCCTGAACCGTCTTTTTTTCACTTTCCCCTCCATGACTTTCACCGAAGAACACTTCATCAACCGCGAACTGAGTTGGCTCGATTTTAACGAACGTGTGCTGGCTGAGGCAGCACGTGCAGACCTCCCTGTGCTGGAGCGTGTCAAATTCCTCGCCATCACCGCCTCGAATCTCGACGAGTTTTTCATGGTGCGTGTCGGCGGCCTCCAGCTCATGCGGGAGCAGGGACGACGGGTCAAAGATAACGCCGGTCTCTCGCCCTCTCAGCAGTGGGATCAGATTCACCAGCGCACCTTGGATTTCATTGCCCGCCAGCATGAGATCCTCACTCGGCAGTTGGTGCCACTGCTTCAGCAGAAAGGCATCCGCCGACTCGCCACGACGGATCTGACCGCTTCTCAGCTGAGTTACTTGGAGGAATACTTCACGGAGCATCTCTTCCCAGTGCTGTCTCCAGTCGCCATTGATGACCAGCCACGTTTCACCATTCCTGCACTGCACATCGCGCTGTTATGCGTCGTGCAGTCAGAAATCGAAGGCACGCCCACACGCCGCCATGTGCTCCTCACCCTGCCAGGCAAATTACCGCGTCACATCAATGTGCCAGACTCAGACGGTATCCAGCATGCTTACCTGAATCTGGAAGACCTCATCACCCTCTTTCTCCCGCAATTCTTCCCTTCGGAAAAAGTCATCGCCACCGCACGCTTTCGACTTAGCCGAAACTCAGACATCACCGCGGATGATGAAAGTGCCTTTGATCTCGCCACCGAGATGGAAGAAGTTCTCGAGCAGCGCCTGCAGAGTCCGACCATCCGCATCGAGATCGAAGACGGTGCTCCGCGGGATCTGGTCAAAGCCATCCGTGATCGTTGCGATGGCAAAGTAGCTCAAGTTTTCACCATCCCGGGCGAGCTTGATCTCACGGCCTATTTCCAAATCGCTGGCATGTCTGGTTTTGAGGAACTCAAGGTTGAGCCCTGGAACCAGCAGAACACACCCCAGCTCGAGCCCGGGACCAGTGTCTTTGATGCCATCAAACGCGGCGACATCTTGCTGCATCATCCCTTTGAGAGCTTTGATCCGGTGCTTCA
>JAIXVB010000410.1 GCA_027483245.1 Verrucomicrobiaceae bacterium
CAACTTGGCCGACTCCGCGCCCAACTTGGCTAACTACGCAGCGGAGCCTGCCTCTTGGACCGCGGAGCCTGCCACTTGGACCGCGGAGCCTGCCACTTGGACTGCCGAGCCTGCCACTTGGACTGCCGAGCCTGCCACTTGGACCGCCGAGTCTGCCTCTTGGACCGCCGAGTCTGCCTCTTGGACTGCTTTGTTCCAAGAACATTGGCTAGAATGCCCATGCTACGGACGGCGGCACCGCAGTCATCCAAGGTTAAAGGGGCACTCCGTGGCGCGACGAAGACCCAGCAAGGGCGTTGTTGCCTTCCGTGGATTTAAAACGCACGGTTACCGATCAAGCACAGGCTTCAGCGTATGCTCAGGGATCAGGGGACCCTGACAGCAGGATGTCGGCATAACTTGGGCGCGCGAGTATTCTTCGTTCGTGGTTCGGACTTGAGTCCGTTCTGGAAACGTGTTGTGGGGATGATTTCCAAGAAACGGGCTAATGCACCGAACGACGAACAGAGCTCACTGCGCTGGAGAACCGAGGAGGAGGACGATCCGCTGAGCCGTGCTTTTCCCAGCATTCAGGGGAGGAGGAGTAGAAGTAGGAGCAAGAGAAGGATGACAAACCCAAGCTTCGCAGCCTCTGCCCCTTTTCTCTTATCCCTTTTCCCTCTGCCCACAGGCTCGAAACCCAAAGCCTCACGCATCCGAAGGAGGGCGCATGAGTTGCAGGCGGGTGCGATCGGGATCGAGGGTCGGCGCGGGCGTGGGGGCAGGTTTCTTTTTCTTGGGCGTGGGCTTTTTCGGCGCGGGTGTTGGCGCAGCAGGTTCGGGAGTGAATGCAGGCGCGGCTTCCGGTTCGGAAGCTGGCGGTGCGATCACAGGGACAGATGCGACCTCGGGAGTCGGCACGGGTTTGTCCTCCTCAAGTGCGCTGGGCGCGAGGCCGATCTTTTTGAAGGTGTGTGGACCTTCCGGGAGGAGCTGCACGCCATCGATGCGGATGAGCGTGGTCTCGGCATCGCCTTGGAGGAGTTGATCTCCTTTTTTCACGGTGGCGGTTCCCCGCAGTTCGACATCGTCCGGTGTCAGCAACAGGCTTGGGGCGATGGCTTGGATGAGAGGTTCGGTCTTTTTCACCAAGTAGGCACCGCCGGTGGCGAGATGGGTGGTGCGCCCTTTTTCATCGATGCTGGTGACAATCTTCTGGGCAGAGAGTTCGACGACTCCCAGGGTGCGTGTGGCTGGGAACTGCTGGCGGAGGGCCTCAGGACTGAGACTGAACTCGGGCGGTGCCGGGGCGGTGGGGGTGGTGCAGGCGGTGAGACTGAGGGTGGCGAGGAGGACGAGGGGGCGTAGCGGGGGCATTGAACAAAGGTTACGTAAGGTCGGGGGCGTTTGTTGGGAGGCAATGTGACCAGGCTTTAGGAAACCCAGGCTTTCCGCAGTTCGGCGCCAGTGCGCTCATGCGGGAGCCAGAGGATGCCGATGGCATCGGGCTGGATCTTGCTCTTCACAGGGGGGAGTTTGCTGGTCTCGAGAACGAGGCTGGTGGGGTCGTATTGATCGCGGATCTTTTGAGTGTCATCTGCGAGCTGTTTTTCCAGTTCGGCGATTTCGGCCTGCACACGCTCCAGCTCTGCTTCTGCGGCGGAGGCTTCCTGATGCTCCCGCATGACACGGGCGGCGCTGGTGACGGTGCTGGCTTTGGCCACGGAGGCGAGGCCGCCTTTCCGACCAAAGAAGGCACCGAGCAGACTGCTGCCGATGGAGACGGCGGTGGAGAGCTTGGCGCTGGTGGCTTGGGACTTTTGGGTGTCCAGCTTGGTCTGGGCGCGGATGGCTTTTTCTTCGAGGCTTTTCAGGGCTTTCGAAGTCTTGGTGCGCAGGTCTTCGATGGCCTGATCCCGCAGCTCGCGCGCGGTCTGGGTGATGCGGGCTTTGAACTCATCGACCTTTTCTCCAGGGTTCGAGTAGGCATCCAGCAAGGGGCTGAAGCTGACCTGGAGGGTGTGATTGGCATAGACCCAGTCGTTGTAGTCTTTCTTGATGCTGGTGTAGGTGCTGGACTTCATGGCGGCACCGGGCAGGTCAGTGAACTCCGCGCCATCGGTGGCGGAACTGTCCCATTTGGAGAGGTCCACATCGCGCGGGATTTCGACGAACTTATCCCAGAGCACGCGTTGGTTGTCGATGTCGATGGGATTCACTAGGGTGACTCGGCTCTGGCCGGTGATCTTGCGCCGGGCATCGTCAAAGTTCACCACCGCACTGCGCAGGATGGCGGGTACGTAACACAGGGTGTCTGGGCTGACCTCGCTGGGCAGGAAAAACTCGGCCGTGCCTTCTGGCAGCTTGGGCTTCATCGTGTTGCGATCGGCGGCGGGTGCGGACGTGGCACCAGGCGGCAGGAACCCATCGTCCTCACTGGCTGCCGCGCTCTTCTTGGACGGACGAATGGGGTCCATGAGACGCTTCACCTGATCGCGTGCCAGAGGGCCGCTGAGGTAGCTCATGATCCAGCGGACGTGGAAGATGACGGGGCCGTCTTCATGCACGTTGTTCATGAGAAAGACACGATTGCCGAGACCCGAGATGGCGACCTCCATCTCCTTGCGATTGAAGGCGGTGCTGCCGCTCATCGCGCCTTCGAGTCCATCCAGCAGGCGGGCTTTGTCACGCTCGGTCTGGAGGCGACCGATCCACCAGGTGCCGATGTTGGCCAGGGCTTTGTAGTCCAGATCCACGGGGTTCTGAGTGGCGAGTAAGATGCCGAGTCCAAAAGCACGTGCCTGCTTGAGCAGGATCATCATCGGCTTCTTCGAGGGCGGCATGGCGCTGGGCGGCAGGTAGCCATAGATCTCATCCATGTAAAACATGGCGCGCAGAGAGGTGGTGCCCTGCTGACTGCGCATCCAGCCTAACAACTGATTGAGCAGGAGCGAGACGAAGAACATGCGCTCACTGTCACTGAGGTGGGCGATGTTAAAGATGGTGATGCGCGGTTTGCCATCTTCCGTGTAATACATGCGCTGAATGTTCAGCGGCTCGCCCTCCAACCAAGTGGCGAAGCCGGGAGAGGCGATGAGGTTATTCAGCTTCATGGCCAGGGCGCTGCGCTTGGCCTCGGGACAGAAGGTGTCGATGTCCACCACACCGATCTTCCGCAGCGGTGGCTGCTGGATGTGGCGAACGAGGTTTTCCAGCGAGACGTTTTGCCCTTTTTTCCAGCAATGGGCGATGATGTTGGAAAGCAGGATGTGCTCGGGCGACTGCACAGGATCTGCCTCGATGCCCATGAGACCGAGGAGGGAGGAGACCGTGCTCTCGATGCGATCCCCGAGGGTCTCACCGTCTTCCATGACCTCCACCGGTGGGCAGTCCAGGGAGCTGAGGATCGAGACAGGCAAGCCGGCATTGCTGCCTGGGGTGTAAATGGCCATGTCCACGGTCTCGCGTAACTTCTGGATGCGCGCGCTGCTTTGCCCCCAATCGCCGAGCCCCTTTTGCCAGAGGCCAGCCTGCTGAGCTGCGAAATCATCGACACTGATGCCCTTGCGGCGGGCATCGTCGGTATTGACCCAGGGTTTGAACTCCTCCGCAGTGAGGTTGGGGAAAGTCAGAAGAGCATTGCCGATGTCGCCTTTAGGATCGATGGCGATGAGCGGCACGCCATCCATGGCGGCCTCTTCCAGGAGCGCGAGGCAGAGGCCTGTTTTGCCTGAACCGGTCATGCCGAGGACGACACCATGCGTGACGAGATCCTTCGAATCATAGAGGATGAGGTCATCCTGAAGTTGCTTCGTTTCGAGGTCGTAACCGCGTCCAAGATAAAAGGCGCCGAGCTTCTCG
Source organism: Verrucomicrobiaceae bacterium (assembly GCA_027483245.1). GTDB lineage: Bacteria > Verrucomicrobiota > Verrucomicrobiia > Verrucomicrobiales > Verrucomicrobiaceae > Prosthecobacter. The sequence goes on from JAIXVB010000410.1 coordinate 3,841, forward strand.
TATTGGTCAGGGGAGATGGTCATAAAGGTCAGCGACAGACTGGCAGTCTGTCTGGAGGGCCTCAAGCCAAATCCTCTGTCCGAGCGAGATCAGACATCAATCACTTTGCCCGGCGCGGTCGCCGTTGAAGGCTTTTGCGCAGCCTGCCACTCCTTGTAGCGTTCCAGCTCACGCTCGATGAGTTTTAAACAAAAGGCGACGAGGGTGGCATCATCCAGATAACCGAACCCAGGGACGAGATCGGGAATGACATCCAGTGGATTCAGCACATAAAGCAGTGCGAGAGCTCCGGCGCTGATGGCCCAGTAGGGCACCTCGCGGTAGCGCCCGGCCCAGTAATCCTTCACGAGAGAGAGGATGACTTTGCCATGCTCCATCCAGTGTTTGAGCTTCGGCAGCTTGTTCTCAATGTCTTGAGCGCGCTGTGTCACCTTGGCGATATCGAGGTCGTGCTGATTTTCCGGAGAAGGCATGGCAAAAGAGAACGCCGCAGAAGTAAGCGAATTTTCGGGATTCACAATGGCATTCAAAGATGGCATGGCTATG
>JAIXVB010000311.1 GCA_027483245.1 Verrucomicrobiaceae bacterium
ACGCATCGTCTGCTGCAACCGCGTTCACGCGGATGGGTGACCTTGGAGTTCTTGTTGCAGCTCTTTCCAGAAGACTCCGGCGTGCGGTTGGATAGCTTTTTATACAATGTCGAGGCAGCGCGTGCACCCGTGGCAGTGGCCAAAGGTGCGAAAGCTGAATCCACAGGCATGAATCGCACCTGGACACTGAAAGGCTTGGTCAAACCTAAAGCCCTGGAACTGCTCAGCACACTGAACAGCCAGCGCGGACTCAGCGCGTTCTTTGAGAGAGTGGCAGAGGCCACGGGGGATGCGGCCTACAAGCCGGATACCACACGGCAGATGACCATCACCCTCACGCAAGGCCGCAATGCACGTTTCAGTCCGCAGTCTTCAGCGGGCGATATGGCGCGTGATCCAGCCCTCGCTTTTCCCTTCGCCTTTGAGGCCACGATCACTCAGGCCCTGACAGAAAAAGACGAGCTCGCCCTGCCTCTGGAGAAACCTTTCTGAAACCCTGCTCATGAGCGCCTACACACGTCCCATTCTCCGATACGGACTGATCATGCCTGCGATGTTTAATTGCCTTTTGTTAGGCGGTGTGATCGCGGGTGTGAGCAAGCTGGGCACCATGCGCACGGAGAAAGAGGAGCGTTACAAAGAGCAGACGCTGCGTCTTTCGATCATGAAAAAACTGGAGACGGAATTGGCTCCCAAGCGCAAGACTTTTCAGGATCAAAAGCTCCTGTTAAAAGGCGATCCTGGGCAGCTCTTCACACGGATTCTCGATTCTCTGTTGCCGAAGTACAAGGAGATTGAACTCGAGCGCAGTGGTCTCGTTTTTCCTCTGGATCGTGGGCGTCTCGGGCGGCAGGTGAAAACTGATGCCGCACGTGTGAAGAGCAGCTTTCAAGGGGGGCTCGGGCCCATGCAGGAGGCGCTGCTGCAAGTGGAGTCTCTCATGCCACAAGCCATGCTAGAAGAACTGAAGATCACTCGCAAAGCGGACCTGCTTTTAAGTCAACGCGAGTTCCTCGTGATGGAGATGACACACACCTGCTGGAAGGCCGTGGAGGAAAAGAAATGAAACGACTCCTCCTCATGCTTCTGTGCGTTACGACCGTGCTGAACTCTGCTCACGCACAGGTGCCCAAAGCCAAAACCAAGACCGAAACTCCAAAGCGCTCGGCCTTGTTTGTGGGCAATGGCACCGCGAGCTGGCTGCCCACCACCGAACTCCTGCCCAAAGCAGAGGCGATTGAAGCTCAAGCCAAAAAGTTAGGCGTGCGCCAGCGTAACATGGACCCCTTTGGCCTATCCACCTTTCCCCGCGAAGATGATGCGCCTGTGATCAGCGAAGACATCTACCGCGCCACGCCCAAGATTACTCTCAATCAGGCGCTTCAGACCTTGAAGATCAATGGCGTGAACCTACAGCGAAAAGAGTTTCTGATCGGCGGACGTCAAGCGGCTGAGGGCGACGTCATTGAGTTGGCTTTCAAAGGCGAAATCTTTTTCGCACAAATCACGGAGGTGGCTGCCACGCAGCTTTTGTTTCGGGATCTTCAGCGGGATGAAACGGGTGTGCTGCAGCACGATATCCTTCCGCAGCTGAACATCGAGCCCCTGCAAAAGATTGCTTCTCAGTTCGAGAGCCGGATGACTCCGGTGGAACCCGCACCTCCTTCAAAGCCATGAACACCCCTCTTTGTCAGACCCTTCTCTTGCTGTGTCTCGGTGGGTGCCTAACCAACCATGCTCAAGAACCTGTCTTGGCTGCGCAGGCACAACTTTTGCAAAATCTCCCTGCGGGGGCACTGGATGTTTCTGCGCGCCTCGGTGGACTTTCCAATCTGCCCTCACAGCCAGAGGATGGTTATTGGATCGACAATGCGCCGATCAATGAAGTCTTCCAATACCTCTCTCGCAGCGCAGGATTGCAGTTCTTTTACAACAATGAGCTCAATGGACCTCAATACACCGTCACGGGACATCTGCGGCTGACCAATCCACGGGAGCAGATGGAGGACCTCGCGATCGCGTATGGACTCACCGTCTATCAGCAACGCACCACCATCAGCCTCATGACTGAGCCACAACTGGCGCGCCTGCCTGTGGAAGTGATGAGTTATGCTCTGAAGTATCTGCGCGGAGCGCCGCTGAATCGCAACAGTTCAAACTCGTCTTCTTCCAGCTCTAGTGGCGCTGCAACGGAGGGCGGGGGAGGCTCTAGCACTTCCAGTGGCGGGCAGTCCGACTTTGAAAAGCTCAAGTCGATCATCCGCCCGATGCTGACACGCGATGTCGGGCAGATTGAGTTTGAGGAAAAAACCAACACGCTGTTGGTCACTGACAACACCATCAAACTGGAGCGTGTGCGCAAGCTGCTGACCGAGATCGACAAGGCCAAAAAACAAATCATGGTCAATGTCCGTGTCTTGCGCATCAAGCGCAATCAGGGAAGGCAGGTCGGCGTAGATTGGAGTCGCTCTCTCGGGGAGACTGGAACCAGCATCACGGCACGGCAGAGTCTGAATGCGCTGTTCAATCTCCCTGACATTAATACACTGACTCGCACGGGCAATCCTCTCACTCCCACACTGGCCATGAATAAGGTCAACACGGAGGGTGCTGGCTTAGTCTTCGATAACACTCAGGTGCAGGCCATCCTTCGCGCGCTGGAAGATGCCGACCTCGTCACCCAGGAGGCATGCCCCACCATCATCACGGAGGACAATGAACAAGGCATCATCTCCATCGTTGATCGATTCCCCGTCATCACGTCTGACATCACCAACACTGCCGCAGGCCAGAACATCACGGACAAGGTGCGTTACAAGATTGATGACACAGACCCCAGCGCTACGGAAGAACCCGAGAAGAACCGTGAAATCGGCGTCACCCTCTCCGTCACGCCCACGCTGCTGCCGGATGGCACCGTGCGCATGAAGCTGCGTCCGCGTGTGGCCAAGATCGTTGAACTCATCCCTGGCCGAACCAACAATGTCTTTCCTCGCGTCAGTGAATCCACGGTCGAAGCGATCAGTCGTATTCCCGCAGGTCAGTCGTTGTTTCTCGGCGGCTTCTATGATTACAACAACAGCGATGGTGAAAACAAAGTGCCCATCCTCGGAACCATCCCGATCTTTGGGAAACTCTTCAGCTCCGAGAAAAAGAAGCTTGAGCAAGTGAGCCTCGTGTTTGTCATCACGCCCCGCATTTACGACGCCTCCTCGCCTGAAGAAATCCCTGAGATCAATTGGCAGGTGCGTGAGGTCTCTGGCATGCAGCCCGATGACATTCAGGATACCGGACTCAGCCTGCCAGAAGGTCAATGGCCCCAGCAAATTCAAGACGCCAAAGCTCCAGCTGCGATCCCCATGATGCCCTCGACTCGCATCACGCCCAAACAGTCCTGGGCGAAACGTTTGTTTGGCAAAAAGCAGTCTGAAGCAGAGGGCCGATAAGTCGGCGACTCGAACCCCTGAAAACCGCGGCTGTGCTCAACCCCATCCCCCAGCTTCCGACTCCACCTCCCTCTGACCGCATCAGCTTGCAGCCGGTGTTAGAGAATATCTCGGTGACCACGCTGAAGCATCTTCGGCAGGGTGGTTATTTATCCGATGCAGAAGCCCAACCTCTGCTCGAGGTGTATCGCCAGAAGCTGATGCAGACAGCGGGGCAAACGCCTGATTTTCTGCATTTCATCGCGGAGGAGCAGGCGCAAAAGCACTCCCTCACCATCGAAGGAGAAGTCGCACGCATGCAGAAGCTGCTGCGCAACAGCCTCAATGATCGAGTGCACTATTGGAGCTTCGGCCCTTTGTCTGGCAAGGCCTCCGCGCTGTATGACCACTGCCCAGGGCTTCGTCCTGTGTGCTCCGCGCTGGGCTGCCCTTCCACGTTGGCGGGGGAGACCAGCATTGTTCATGTCGCTTCCATCAATCCGGTGTCAGCACTGGTGGCATCGTTTTGGATTGGTCAGGAATTGAATCGGGCTTCGGAAGGCGAGGCCCCCTTTGTCTTCACGTTTCTCACGGACTTGTCTTCCTGGCAGGTGCTCATGCAGCGCCACTTCACCCCATGAATCTCAACCTCGGCATTGAGTTCAATGACACGATCCAGCGGCTGATCATCAGCCAGCTGCGCGCGGCTACAGCCGGACAGGAAATGCTGTCGGATGAAGCTTTGGTGCGCCGTTCTTCGAAAACCCGAATGTTGGGAGCTGTCGGACGCGCCTCAGGATTGCCTGCCTTTCCCCAAGTGCGTGAAATGGCCGATGCTGAGTTTGTTGGTTATTGCGATCCCATCGTGATGTCACGTGGCATGTTTGTGCCTCTGCGCCGCAGCGCTCAGCAGGTCCTACTGGCTGTGGCGAATCCCTGGGACTATCGCGCGGATGATTACTGCGCGGCCCGTTTTCCCGAGGATGAAGTGTTAAAAGTGGTCACGCTCGCTTCTGAAGTGTCGGCTGTGATCGAAGGCTCTTCGAACTCCTCAGGCCCCAGCCGGGCCGAACTTGAAGCGGTGGAAGTCGAAGAGTTTTCCAATGAAAGCCCCGACTTCGATGTCACGCGTCAATACGATGAACCCATCGCCCAACTCGTGGCCAGCATGGTCAGTGATGCGATCAAACAGCACGCCTCGGACATTCACATCAAGACGGAGAAGACTAGCTTTCAATACTGTTACCGTGTCGATGGTGATCTCGGTGTGCGCTTTGAAATGCCAGTGAAGTTACGGGATCGAGTCGATGCCTTTTTGCTCAATCTCATGCGTCTTGCTCCTGAGGAGCGCAGCAAACGCCCCGGCATCTCCGGTCGTTTCACCGCCACGTATTATGGCCGCGCTGTCGGTGTGCGTTACGAGCGGCACCGCACCTATCGGGGTTATCATGTTACCATGCGTCTGCTGGATAAGACACACCTGGAGGCACGCCTCGGCATGGGCACACTGGCCTTTGACGAAGAGACTTTGTTTGAACTGGATAAGGCCATGGCCGTGCCCTCCGGCATCATCGTCATGTCCGGCCCGACGGGTTCCGGCAAATCGACCACGCTCAATGCCATGCTGCGTGAGCTGAATCATCCTGAGGACAATATCTTAACGCTCGAGAATCCAGTCGAAGATGAAATCCCTGGGGTGACTCATTGTGACTTGCGTGACTCCACCGAGTTCAAGCCCATGATCGCGAGCTTCATGCGTTCGGACCCTGACATTATCCTAATGGGGGAGGTGCGCGACCGAGAGTCCGCGGAGTTGGCCATCGAAGCCGCCATCACGGGCCACAAGGTGCTGACCACCATTCACACGCCGCGTGCCTCACAAATCATTGAGCGATTTCAACAACTCGGCATGGAGCGCTGGAAGATCGCCCAGACCTTAAAAGCCGCCTGTGCTCAGCGTTTGGTGAAGTTGCTCTGCCCTGCCTGCAAGGAGCGCGCCGAAGGCATTCCAGAGCGCGAGATTCGTCTGTTTCATCTCGATCCTGCTTGGTCTAAGCGGCCGGTGTTTGTGCATCACAAGGAAGGTTGTCCCGATTGCAAAGGCCGTGGTTACGCGGGACGAACGGCCATCTTGGAGATCTTGCCCATTACTCCAAAGCTCGGCGACAAGCTGGCCAAAGGTGAGATCACACCGTTTGAGCTTGAGCTGGAAGTGCGGCGTGAATCGGGGCTGCCTTCCTTGCGTGACAATGGTTTGAAACTGATGGCTGAGGGAAAGACGGACCTTGATGCGCTGAAAAAAGTGCTGGATCTCACTTATGAATCTTGAGCCATGAATGCCTTTCAAGTCACCCTCCGCAACATCAAGCGGCCTGAGATCTCCAAGGTGCTCGAGTTCGAAGCCCCGAATCGTGAGCAGGCAGCATTGCTCGCGACCAAACCCGGGTTTCGGGTAGCCCTGATCAAGCCACTCTCTGGTGCGCCCAAGAGTGAGAAGTCCAACAAACCCATCTCACGCAAGGAACTCATCAAGCTCTTCCGTGGTCTTGCCTCCATGCTAAAAGCCAATATCAGCACGGCTGATGCTTTGCTCTATTACTCGCAGGGCCTGCCTGATCCGGTGCTGCAATCCTCGCTGATGAACATCCGCAATCGATTGGAGGCTGGGTTGCCTGTGCACATTGCTTTTGCCAAAGAGCAGAAGTTTGACGGCACCATCATCACCATCATTGAGGCGGGAGCCGATGCTGGACAGTTGGGCGAGGCCTTTGCTTCTCTTGCACGTCGTATTAAGATTGAGCTTCAGTTCGCCAGCAAACTGCGTGGTGCCTTGCTCGTGCCCTCGCTGGTGATTTTGTTTCAAATCGGCCTGTTCATCTACTCGCAGATTTTTGTCGTCTCCCAGGTGGAAGAGACCCTGAAAAGTGTCCGACAAGAGCCTGATCCAATCTCTGTGGTGATTTTTGGCATCAGCCATGTAGTGCAGCAAACCTGGCCATTTTTTGTCATCGGCCTTGTTTCTTTCATTGTTGCTCTGTTCCGCTCTGCCAACTTTCGGCAGACGTTGCTCATTTTCTTCATGAAGCACTGGCGGCTGTTGATGAAGCTGGTCATGGGCTTGCGACAGAGCGCCTACATCGGCACGCTTCAGATGCTTTATGCCAATGGCATCAATCTCGCGCGTGCTTCCGCTCTATCGGCACGTGTGGTTCAGGGCACGCCGATGTATCCTGATTTTATCAAGGCTTCGCAAGTCTATGAGTCCTCCGGTGTGCCCTTTGCGGAGGCCTTGAAACGAAACACCACGCTGGATCCTCAGGTCATCCACATGATCGGCATTGGTGAGAAATCTGCTTCGCTGCCACAGCAACTCGAACTCCTGCGTGACATCTATGAAGAGGATACTGCCGCGATCATGGCTGACTTCACTCAGGTCATCAATTTCATCACGCTCGCCATGGCTGTGGTGCTCATCGGTTTTGTCTTCACCGGCTCCATGCTGCCCATCTTCCTGATGGGGCCGCGCATGATGCAGTCGGGCAACATGTGATCTGACTCCAGTCTTATGAAAACGCGATCTCTA
>JAIXVB010000569.1 GCA_027483245.1 Verrucomicrobiaceae bacterium
CGCGCTGGAGAGCTGTGAAAAATCTCGAATCCAAAAGTATTTCAAATGCGCAAAAGCTTGTGTGACCGCACAAACTTTGACATGGATGCCTGCCGCCATCGTAACGGATGGTATGCGAGATCGTTATGCACTGGTGCATTCGCGGCCTCAAAGACAGTGCACTCGACTCATGACCTCTTTAGAAATCAGCGACGAGACTTTGCTCCAGCGGGCTGGGCGTGGAGATACCCGTGCCTTCGAGCAGCTCTATGACAATCTGTCCCCCAGGTTGTTAGGCCTGCTGCGTCAGATGCTGCGAGATGAACGTGAGGCGGAAGACGTCCTACAGGAGGGTTTCCTTTACATTTGGGACCACGCCAGCGCCTATGACCCCACTCGCAGTCGAGCCCTCACTTGGTGCGTGATGGTGTTTCGCAACAAAGCCATCGATCGCATTCGGGCGCTCGGTCGCCGATCCAGAGCCATGGAGGCGGCGGCGGTCGAAAGTGCGGTTTTCGAGAGCTATCAGATCACGGCGAATGACTCCGTGCAGATGCGTGAACAAGGTCACTACATTCACAATGCGCTCAAGGAACTGCCCACCGATCAGCGAAGACTCATCGAATTCGCGTTTCTCAAGGGGCTCACCCACCAGGCCATCGCTGAATCGGTGGGCCTGCCACTCGGTACTGTAAAAACCAACATCCGCCGCGGTCTGCTCCGCCTGCGTGACCTCATGAAAGGAGGATTGTCCTAATGAACGAACAACTGCAAGAACTGGCAGCTTCACAAGCGCTGCGCCTGCTCGAAGGTGAAGAAAGCCGTCAGTATGAAGAAATCGTCGTGCGTGACCGCGAACTCGCGGCCCTCACGGCTGATTTTGAAGAAACCGTGGCGGCACTCGCGGCCACCGCCACACCCATCAAGCCACCTGCCCATCTGAAATCAGCTCTGATGAGTCAGATCCACGAGAAGGCTGCGGGACAGAAATCCATTCCCACCCCCAAGACTCGTCATTCCCCGATTGCGTGGGGAATTGCGGCGGCTCTGGCGGCGGGTAGTTTCTGGCTTTGGAATGAGCGCATGACTCTGGCCACTCAGGTCGCCGCCATGACCAAGGTCGAAGCGGAAGCACGCAACGAACTCAGCACGGTGAAAACGGAGCGTGACACCCTGGACCAAAAAAATGCCCAATCCGCGCGTCAGCTTGCTCAGCTCACCACTCAGCTCGATGGCCTATTAAAGGACAACAAACTGACCCAGGAACAAGTCATCGCTCTCACCAGCGAGATCACACTGCTGCGTCAAAAGGATGCCTTTGCCCAAGTCCAGATCGCGACGCTTCAGAGCACCGTGGCCAGCTATAAAAAGGGCGTGGCTGTGGTGGTTTGGGACAGCGAGAAACATCAAGGCGTGCTCAAGCTCGAGAAAATGCCGCCGGTCGATACAGGCAAGGATTACCAACTCTGGGTCGTCGATCCGAAGAACCCTGCGCCTGTGAATGCGGGCATTGTTCAGGTGGATGCCAACGGCTTTGCCAAGGTCGATTTCAAGCCCGTGGAGATCGTCAGCGAGGCGACCAAGTTCGCTCTCAGTGTCGAACGTAAAGGCGGCTCACAGCAGAACGAAGGGCCGATCATTCTCATCGGTCCGTAATGTGGAGACTCCTGCTCAAGTGCTGAGCAGGAGCTTCATCCAAGTCGCCGAATTGAACCAGACGGTCAGCGTCAGCAAGGCCGCGAAACCAACGCCCAGGCCGCTCACCAACATGATCTCCAAGAGCTTGGTGAAGGTCAGTGCCTGCCAAGAGACGCCCAGATCATCCAGGGTCTGAAACTCCCGCTGACGTAGCCTGAAGGACAGCGCAAAGACCAAGGTGGACACACTCAACGCGGCGAGGGCGATGATGCCCAGAACCGCAAGCGCCAGGGTTTCGATCTGAAACAGCGTGCTCATCAGCGATTCATATTCATCCAGCGGACGGATGAGTTGGGCGGGCTGATCACTCTTGAGATAACGCCCCGCCAAGATGGCCTCCGCTTTCGCATCCTGAGGCACCATCAAAATGGCGCTCAACGGATAGCTGCCGAGATCCCCGTGAAAATGGAAGCTGCTGAGATTTCGTTCGGTCACTTGATTGAACATCCGCACGCTGGCATTGCCGACGACGTTGCCTTTTTCTCGAGTGAGCACGGTGTCGTCCGTGACCAGGTCATCGTGACCATGGGCCAGCCCTTCGATGAGCCAGGTCGTTTTGAGATCCACAAAAATGGCCTCATCATCCGCGGTTCCATTCGGGCTTAAAATTCCCGTGATACGCATCTTCAGCGGGTAGATCCCCGCCAAGTCAAAGACCTGCTCTTGCGAAGAAAAAACCGCATCGCCGACTTTCAGGGCACGCTTCTTGGCCAGCCCCGCACCCACCACGCAATCCCCCAAACGCCCCAGCATGCGTCCCTCCGCCACCGCCAGTTTGCGGAAGGGGAAGTAGTCGAGTTGGGTACCGAGGATGGGTGCCTCTTGCGATTGAAAGCGGGCATACAAAGGAATCGCTGTGCCAAGCTTGGCCGCACGGACTTCGTCTAAAACGCGAGCTTGCAGCGTGGGCAGAGGCTGGCGTTTGAAATAAAGCGCTGTGAGCATGAGATCCAGCGCACTGCCACGAGCGCCGATGATTTGAGGCGTGGAAACGGCCCGGGCGCGCATCGCTGACTCGGCCGCATGAATCACCACACGAATGGCGATGGGCAGGGCGAGCACGAGCCCCAAGGCAGCGGCCAGCAGAAAAGTCTGCGCCCGATGCCTTGCGACATAACGCCA
>JAIXVB010000321.1 GCA_027483245.1 Verrucomicrobiaceae bacterium
CGCCAAGCTCTTCAACCTAGTCCAGCCCGACGAAGCGGTGTTTGGCAAAAAACACTACCAGCAGCTCGCCATCATCCGCCGCCTCGTCCGCGACCTGGACATCCCCGTCCACATACACGGCCTCGACACCGTGCGCGAATCCGATGGCCTCGCCCTCAGTTCCCGCAACCGTTACCTCACCGCCGCCGAGCGTGCCCAGGCCCCCGCGCTGCGTGCCGCCCTGGAGAAAGCGCACGCCACCTGGCAGACCGGCGTCACCAGCAGTCGGAAGCTCCTCGACCTCATCCACCAGCACCTCGCCGAGCACGCCAGTCTCGGGCGCAAAGATTACATCGCCCTCGTCGATCAACAGAGCCTGCAACCCGTCGAAATCGCCCGCCCCGGCACCCTCATCGCCCTCGCCATCCACTTCGGAAAAACCCGCCTCATCGACAACCTCGAACTCGGTTGATGGGGGGAATATTTTACCCTCAGGGATCACGGTTGGCGCTGAATTAGCTCAACACCTGCACTTCGATGAAAGTGGTGAGTAGATCTCGTGGTGCCCTGGGCAATAGGGGATCAGCGCCTGAGGCAAAGGCGGTATTGTTGCAGACGGCTGTTGGGTTTGTCCGGCAGCGTTCGCTCGATCAGGCCTGCATCCAGGGCGGGTTGCAGGTAGTTTTTGCGGAAGGTGGGGCGGTGGTTCAGGCCCAGCTTCTTCATGCAGGCTAGGGCCGTCAACGGTTGCTTGGCCAGACACTTGATCAGTGCTTTGACTTGATCGCTGACTTGGTCGGTCTCAGCAGCTTCGCTCAGAGCTTGAAGAAGAGCTGAGAGCAGGAATTCAATGAAAGCTGTGGACTGGCCTGTCTTATCAGAGGCAGCCAGCGCTGCGTAATACTCCACCTGCCGTTCGCGGATCACCGTCTCCACCGGTAGCCAGGCCAACAGCGGCTTCCAGCGGCTCAGGATCAGTGTTTGCCACAGTCGTCCCATGCGCCCATTGCCGTCGGCAAAGGGGTGGATGAATTCCAGCTCATAATGAAACACGCAACTCGCGATCAGCGGATGCGCATCCGTGCGCTTCAGCCAAGCCAACAGATCATTCATCAGTCCCGGCACACGGTCTGTAGGTGGAGCCAGATGGACAATTTTATCCCCCTGAGCAATGCCCACACCACCCGCGCGGAATCGCCCTGGACGATCCACCAGCCCAGCCATGAGCAGCTTGTGCGCTGCTAGCAGATCCTTCGTGGACCAGGGCTTCCAGGACTCCATCGCCTCATAGGCAGTGAAGGCATTGCGCACCTCCTGAATGTCTTTCGGAGCGCCCAGCACACGCTTCCCCGCGATCACCGCCGTCACCTGTTCCAGCGTCAGTGAGTTGTTCTCGATGGCCAGGGACGCCTGAATCGTCCGCAGTCGATTTCCGCGTCGCAGAGCCGGAGGCACTGGCGCACCCGCCTTCCCAGCGATCCTGCCCAGCGCCTCACCGATCTCCGCTACGAGCGTGAGGACGCGCGGGGTCAGGGTGTAAGGCGGCTCATCGGGCGTGCTCATGTTCGCAGCGACTGTAGCGCCGTCCCCACCCTTTCATCAATCGCCACTTCCACAGCGGTCTAAGCCAACGCAGAGCTTTTTAGATTGGGCTGAAAGTTGGAGAGACACAGTCCAGGTTTGGTCGGGGATACCTCCAATTAGAATCAATATGTCTAAATTTACATAATAAGGAGATCGTGCATAATTCCGACCCATCATGATGCCGACTAAAAGTTTGTATATATGTATAAAATGTTTAATTTGGTTTAAAACTATTTATCAAAAAAGTTGATCTTTTGGCCTGAATGCTTTCAGAAATATAGATCCATTATGCGCGAGTCAAAACGTCACCCGTCCCGAGCAGATTCGAGGTCAGCAAAATTCAAGCAATTGCTTAGCCTGCTCCTGCTGCTAACGATGATTGCTGAGCCTTCGGCGCTGCTAGGTCAAGCGCAAAGCCCTCCCGAATTACAGGCTGTGAGTTGGAATTTGGGCCAATATGTGGAGTCAAACCACACTCCTGGGGGGATCGTCAAAAGTTTGGGGGGCAGTACTTCTTGGAATGCCGGTGCTACAAGTAGCCAAAGAATCCTGCGGGACGGAAGGTTGGTTTTTAAAGTCGCCGCTGCTAGCCATCTCTCAGTCGGATTGACGCTCATCAGCCTGAATGACGCCAATACTGAGATCGATCATGCGATCGTCTGCCTTCCTGCAGGAACAGCACAGGTTTATGAAAATGGCGTTGCTGTGGCTGGGACGGGTGTTCTTGGGGCCTACACCGCCGACACGGAATTCAGCATTGCTCGGGTAGGATCACAGATCCAGTATTTCAAGGATGGTGTGCGAAAGCACACTTCTGTCGTGCCTTGCGCAGGACTCCTTTTGGCAGACACTTCTTTTTACAAACAAACTAGCAAACTCACCTCCTGTTACATTGGCACCGGAGATTTGGATGTTGATGGTATGCCGGATCATTGGGAGAAAGAGCAGCTGCCTCCAGATCATGGCTGGCTTGATGTTTTACGTTTCCAAGCGAGCGGCACGCCTAATGGCAATGAAGATGGTGATCCCCTGAGCAATCTCCAAGAGTTTCAGGAGGGGAGCAATCCCTTGAATTCCCTCAGCTACCAGGAGCCTGTTGTGTGGGGAAATTTCACCAACACAGCGATTTTGCCAGATTCCGAAGGAGGTTTGCAAAAGACCAGCACGGCGGTCGGCTACACGGCCGATGCAACCAGCTCAAAAACCATTTTAGAG
>JAIXVB010000023.1 GCA_027483245.1 Verrucomicrobiaceae bacterium
GTGCTGACCGTGAAAACGGGCAAACGAGTCAATCCCAACGATCCCTTCCCCTGGTTCGTTTATCTGGAAGTCGAAAGCATGGATAAACTGGCGATCTGCCAGGATGATCCCCATTACATCAAATTCCGCGAAGAGGTGCTCAAACCTCACGTCGCGGAGCAAGAGGCCACAGCCTTTGAAATGGAACCGCGTAAAGATGTGAAGTATTCCTGAAGCTGCGTTCTGTTCTTTAGCGCTCTGGATTAAAGATAAGTCATCTTGCTATGGTTGGTTGATTGCAAACCTCGCCAAACAACTGCAATCAGTGGCCCTTCAACGTCCACCCTGCTCATGAATCCCACACCGCCGAGCTCTGTCTCTCCCCTGCTCCGGTTCGCTTTTTATGGCTTCGCTATCGGCATGGCCTTGGTGCACGTGTTCATCACCTTTCGCGGTCTGAGCAGTCCCCAGGGCATGGAGCACGCGCAGATGGCCCGTGAGATCGCACGGGGGAATTTTTTCCAGACCAAAGTCATCCGCCCCTATGCCTGGGCTGTGTTGGAGGTCGGTGGCAAGGACCCCAACCCGGCGGCGATGATCGACATCACACAGCCGCCCCTGCAACCGCTGCTTTGGGCTCCGCTGTTCAAAGCTCTGGAACGCCATCAGCCGTATGAACCGACAAAAAATGGTGGCATTTACCTGCTCGACCGCGCCATCGCCTGTGTCGGTGTCACCGGCCTGCTACTGACCTTGCTGTGGTCACATGGCGCTGCGCGAAAACTCTTTGATGAAAGTGTCGCCGCCATCAGCGTGCTGGCGCTGATGGTCTGTGAACCGCTCTGGGAACTCTCCGTCAGTGGCAGCCCTGTCGCACTGCTGCTTCCGCTGGTCGCCCTGGCTTTTCGGTTGCTGGTTTCTGTTTCCAATGCCGTGGAGGAGGAGCGCCCCACCGGCCTGCGACTGCTCGCCCTCGCGCTCACGGCAACAGCCATGATCCTGACCCATTGGCTTGCGATCTGGCTGGTCATGGGCCTCATCGCCGCTGTGGTGATCGGTCTGCCGGGCAAACGCGCAGGGGCCATTTTAGTGGCGCTCTTTCCCCTGCTCGCCCTCGCGGGCCTGGGTTTCTGGATGATGCAGCGCTGTGGGGACCCCCTTGGTGGAGCCAAGACGATCTTCCAGGCTCAGCTCATGTCTCTGGACCCCAGCCTGCTTCAGCGTGAATTTTCCACCGTCACTCAGCCCATTCAGCTGGATGATCTGCTGCGAAAACTGGCCCTGAATTGGCAAACGCAGTTGGGTGATCTTTACTCCCACCTCGGATACTGTTTTCCCGCCTTCTTTTTCTTTGCCGCGCTGCTGCATCGCTTCCGCAATCCTGAAGCTGCCTCCATCCAGTTGGGATTGGGCGCGTGGCTGCTTTTTGTGATTTTGGGCATGGGATTCATCGGCCTGCCTGAGGGGCGCGAAGATGACAATCATTTTTACCTGCTGCTCATGCCAGCCATGTGCTCCTACGGAGTCGCCATGCTGGCCGTGTTATGGGCTCGGCTCAAACCACCCGGCGGTCCCATCTGGTCACGCTGGGGTTTTGCCATCCTCGCCGTGGCACTCAGCATGGTGCCCATGGTCACCGAACTGCCTGCCCAACTGAAGATGGGCCTCACGCTGCGCAATCGCATCTTTCCTCACTGGCCGCCCTACGTGCCAGATCGCGTGTCGCTGGTGCGCAAGCTGGTGGATCCTGATGAAATCGTCTTTTCTGACGCGCCCTGGTTCGTCGCCTGGTATGCGAATACCCCAGCGGCCTGGATTCCCGTCAAACGAGAGGCCTTCACTGCCATGCGCGAGCGGGCCAAGCTCAAAGACACTCGAGTGGCCGGCTTTGTGATCACTCCCCACAGTGCCCGTGTGAACTACCTGCACGAGGCTTTCACGGGACCTTACCGCGAGTGGCCAGACCTGCTATTCCGTGGCCTCATTCTCGCCTTTGACAAAGAATTCCTGCCACGCGCAGATTTCGAATACAAGGTGCCACTGCCACTGGTCGCCGTGCCAGTTGGGGCCAAAGAAAACCTCAGCCTACAGATGACTTTTTACACCGACAAACCGCGAACGCTCAAGGAGTGAAGCCTTTCCACTCCTTGAAAGAATTCGCGGCTTAAATACTCACTTTTTGATCTCAAAGATCGCCTCGACTTCCACGGCGGCACCTGTGGGCAACTGTGCAAAACCAAGGGCACTGCGGGCATGATAGCCATCCCCATCCTTGCCGAAAATGACGTGCAACAGGTCGGAGGCTCCATTGATGACCAAATGCTGATCGGTGAACTCTTGGGTCGAATTCACGCAGCCCAGCACCTTGATCACCCGCAGATTGTCCAGCGTGCCGTGGACATTCCAGACGGAGTTCAGGATCTTGGCCACGCAGTTGCGCGCGGCTTGATAACCTGCGTCGAGACTTAAATCGGCTCCGAGTTTGCCTTTGAGATCACTCACGTGGCCCGAGGTGAGGAGTTGATCACCTGAGCGGATGCAGAGATTCAAGTAACCTGGGGTCTGTTTTTCAAAGGTGATTCCCTGGGCTTCAGCGTTCTTTTGGTAGGACATAGATTGGATTGGATTGGATCAGTAAAACGTATTTTCCGACCCCTTCACGCATCCCCAGCTTGCACAGGGGGCGAACGAGCAGGAAAACTCACGCCACGATGTCAGACACTCCCCTTCTCCGCACGCCGTTATTTGAAAGCCACGTCGCTCTCGGTGGCAAAGTCATCCCTTTCGCAGGCTGGGAGATGCCAGTCCAATATACGGGCATCGTTCAGGAACATCACGCCGTGCGCAAAGCAGCGGGTGTGTTCGACATCTCCCACATGGGCCAATTCATCGTCAGCGGTCGTGACGCGCTCAGCTTTCTCAACCGCGCGCTCACCAATGATGTGGCGAAACTGGAGATCGGTCAGGGCCAGTATTCGCTGCTGCTCAATGCCGCAGGCGGCGTCATCGATGACCTCATTCTCTACCGCAGCAGTGCCAAGGAATTCTTCCTCGTCGTCAATGCCAGCATGATCACCGAGGACTGGGCTCAGTTTCAAAGCCTACTCACAGAAGAAGACGAGGTGCAAATGGCCAATCTCAGTGACGTCACCGCTGGGCTGGCCATCCAGGGGCCAAAAAGCCGCGCAGTCTTTGATCGTGTGTTTGGAACAGCCGCCACCTTCCCAGATCACAACACCCTTTTGGTCTCCGCAGAAGAGGCCGGTTTCATGTGGCTCTGTGGCACAGGTTACACCGGTGAAGAAGGCTTTGAGTTCTTCATGCCTGCCGCGACCTCCGCCGCTTGGTTCGACAAATTTGTCGCCGCTGTTCGCGAAGAAGGCGGCCAACCTTGTGGTCTCGGCGCACGCGACACCCTGCGTCTCGAAATGGGCTACCCCTTGAATGGCAATGACCTCTTTCCCGACAAAACACCGCTGCAGGCCGGACTCGGATTTTTCGTCGCAATGGACAAAGGGGACTTCGTCGGCAAAGACGCGCTCGCCGCTCAAAAAGCCGAGGGCTTGCCCAGCAAACTTGCCGCCTTCAAAATGATCGGCACCGCACCACCCCCACGACCGCATTATCCAATCGCCTTCAACGGCGAAATCGTCAGCGAAGTCGCCAGCGGCACCCAATCCCCAAGCCTCAGCACCGGCATTGGCATGGCCTATCTCCCTCTTGAAGCCACCAAAATCGGCACCCCCATTGAGGTCGAGATCCGTGGCCGCAGATTCCCTGCCGAAGTGGTAAAGAAGCCGTTTTATCGGAGGGCAGAGTGATCAGGATGAAATGGTTCAAGAGATATCGCCCGGTCAAATTAGCACTGCTATTCGCCATAGGGTGGTATGCCCTACCGCGCGCCTACACGAGCATTCGATTTGCCGGCCAGATCCACCGACCCTCTTTAGAGACGCAATTTGAAGGACTCTCCGAACTGCTTCCGAGCCCCGGCACAAAGCCCCTCAAGTTTTATCAAGGACTACCGCATCATCGTAATTCAGTAAAAGCCTTTCTTCAATCCGTGTGGTTTGAATCAAACGTGAAGTTTCACGGTTATCTCTTTCGAAGGGATGTCTGGCAACCCGAACCACAGCAGCAGGCGGTCATCGTGGAAACATTGTTGTCACCAGCATCTTTCACCCCTTACAGCGGAGGTTCAGGCTGTGGGGGCTTCCACGCTGACTTCATGGTTCGTTTCGAAAGCGCGGACGGAATGATCGACATGATGATCTGCACGAATTGTGGGGAAGTTCTTATCTTTTCTCCCAAAGGCAGTCGAATCGTGGACTTCTCGCCTAACACCTATAGAAATTTGGAAAGTGTGTGGAAGGATTTAAAAGGCGTTCACGGCCACTAGTCATTCTTCATTTAGACTTCGTCATTTCATGTCAGATCCCCTCTACGTCATCGGTCATCGCAATCCAGATACGGACGCCATTTGTGCGGCCATCGGGTATGCCGCATTTCTTCGTCTGGTTCGCTCGGATGAGGTCATCGCGGCGTGTTGTGGGGAGATCAATGCGCGAACGAGTTGGGTGCTGAAACTGGCAGGATTGGAACCTCCCAAGCTGCTCCTGGATGTGCGCCCCACAGCCGCCATTGTCTGCCGTCGCGAGGTGCTGACAGCCTCCCCGAATGAGACTTTCCTTTCGGTGTATCGAAAGATGATGGAGCACAGTTTCCGCTCCATCCCCGTGGTCAATGACGATCATCAACTGCTCGGCATGCCCACCATTCAGGAGATGGCGCAGCTTTTCCTGCCAAGCGATTCGACCCACAGCGCAGCCAATCGTGAAGTGCGAACGAGCATTCAAAACATGGTCGCAGCACTAGGCGGAAAGATGATCGGCGACACCAGCCACGTGGCCGATGTCGAAGACCTCGTTCTGGTGGTGGCCGCTTCGAGCGTCGAGACCTCACGCGATCGCGCCCGCCAGTTTCCACCTCGCCAAGTCGTGCTGGTCACGGGTGATCGGCCTGAGATCCACGCTCTGGCGATGGAGTTGGGCGTGCGTTGCCTTGTTGTCACCGGCGGATTCATGCCCTGGGAGAGTCTCTTGCACCAATCCAAGGAAAAGGGCATCAGCGTCATTTCCGCTTCGCAAGATACGGCCAGTGCTTCCCAGCTCATCCGTTTCTCGCGACCCATTGCAGAAGCTCTGATCCATGATTTCCAGAGCTTCACCACGCGCACTCCGCTTCGTGAAATCATTCATGTGGTGCAAAATGCGCATCAACCTCTATTCCCGGTGATCGACGAAGAAACTGGCCGACTCGAGGGCGTGTTTTCAAAATCAGACCTCGTCGAGGTGCCACGAACACGACTCGTGTTGGTGGATCACAATGAATTCTCTCAAGCCGTCGCGGGTGCTGATGAAGCTGAAATCGTCGAGGTGATCGATCACCATCGTCTGAGTGGCAATCTGCGCACCAAAGAGCCTGTGCGCTTCATCAACGAACCCGTGGGCAGCACCAGCACCATCGTCGGCATCATGTATCGCATGCGCGGCATGACGCCCGATAAGTCCACGGCCATCTGTCTCTGCGCAGGTTTGATCTCGGATACCTTGAATCTTACCAGCCCGACCTCGACCAACACGGATCGTGAAATCCTGGAGTGGCTGGCCAAGGTGGCCGACATCAACGCGGCTGAGTTTGTGAAAGACTTCTTTGCCGCAGGTTCACTCCTGCGTGAGGCGACACCGGCGCGTGCCATTGAGGGCGACCGCAAGGTCTTCGAAGAAAACGGCTGGCGCATCAGCATCAGTCAGATCGAAGAAATGGGCCTGGACGAATTCTGGAAAAAACAAGCCGAGCTGCACGCGGCTCTCGTCTCATTGAGCGCTGCACACAGCCTGCACTTTGCCTGCCTCATGGTCACCGACATCACTTCTCATTACAGCGTGCTTTTGATCGCTGGAGACAAGCGCGTGGCTGCTGCGATCGACTACCATGAGCGCAGCCCACAGGTCTATGAAATGCCCGGTGTGGTGAGTCGCAAAAAACAACTCTTCCCGTATCTGAGCAACTTGGTGAGCAAGCTGACGCCGCCCTGAGGAATCACTCCACGTGCAACAGGCGGAGTGAATGTCCCGCATGTTGCGCCGTTGGTTTGCGCAGCCAATCCAGCTCGCCAGAAGCAGGCGAAAGACTGAACCAACCCTGCACGCTGCCCATCTGGCGATACAACAGCGTCTGCAAAGGCACGCTGCCGTTGCCAAGCACAACCGCACTGCCGGTCAGCGTGGTGCCATCTGAAAACGCCCCAGCCCACGTCATCAACCCCGAAGAACGCACCGTCACCCGCAAGCTGCCGGTTGCGGAATCAAGGACCTCACCGCTCGTGGTGATCAAACGCAGATTGTGGATTCCTGCCGTGCTTGTGCCTTCGCCATGGCGCCATCCCAGCACTGAAACAGCCTCCTGATCTGTGCATTCAATCAAACCCGTCAGAGCTCCGGTGAGACGATGCAGACGGAATTTTAGCAGCCAAGGTGGCAGAGTGCCCGA
>JAIXVB010000750.1 GCA_027483245.1 Verrucomicrobiaceae bacterium
CTCCGAGGCAAAAATGGGCACATGCGGCATGATCTGCGGCAGGTAGAGGAAAAAGGGCTTTTGCGCGTGACGCCGAATAAAGCTCACGGCTTTTTCTGTGATGCGCTGGGTGAACTGACTTTGATCAGGGTCTGTCTCGATCACCCGCAGATCCTCATACAGAGGCAGCGGCGGCATCTCAGCGGCTAGGCTGGGGTGATACTTGCTGTTGTCATTCGAATAGGGGATGCCCCAAAATTCATCAAAGCCGTGCTTCAGCGGATGAAACATCTCCGCCGTTCCCAGGTGCCACTTGCCATAGGCCGCCGTCGCATATCCCTGCGCCTTCATCACTTCTGGCAGCAGCAATTCCAGTGGATTGATCCCTTCTTTGCTGGTGTGATTCAGCGCTCCCTGCATTCCCACTCGATTAGCATAACACCCCGTCATCAAAGCCGCTCGTGAGGCGCTGCACACTGCCTGCGCCACGTAAAAAGACGTGAACCGGGATCCCTCCGCAGCCATGCGATCCAGGTTTGGCGTGCGAATCGTCCGACTGCCCTGGCAACTCAGATCTCCGTAACCCAAGTCATCCGCCAAGATTAGGACCACGTTGGGACGCATCTTCTCAGCCCCCTGCACAGAGACCAGACTGAACAAACCGACCACGAGAGGTAAACTGAGTAAAAAGCGCATCATCACCTCACCAAACGAGAGCAGACAGAGAAAATAACAACTCACTTCCTGCTCGAAACGAGAATCCTCGGGAGAGCCACGGGCCACTCGGGCGTGAACGTTGCCTTCGCTTTCCCTCCAACAAAAAAAGGGAGCAGAGCTCACTGAGCCCCACTCCCTTTCTCACCGATTTCGGATGTGTCTTCCCTTCAGATTATCCCTCAGCCATCCTTCCTTCGCCATGCGGCTTCGGAGGAGGCCTCGGAATGAAAACCCAACTTACGGGAAGATTTGCATGGTGTAATTGCCTCCACCGACAGAGGCGATCACCAGGACGACTCCGTCATCGTTGATCATGCCGCCAAAGCCACCGCCTGCGCGGCGTGTGTTCGCGGTTTCATCGTTGATGGGCAGAGCGAGCACCGTTTTTGGCACCCCCCCATAGGTCACGGAGTCTCCGACTTTCAGCACCAACTGCAACCCTGTGCCCGTGTCACGCCAGATGGCACGACTGTCTTGAAGCAGTAGTTTGCCTTGGCCACTGAGCGCAATGCTACGCAGAGGACCAAAGACGCCGCCACCAGGAGCAGGATCACCTTCTTGCATCAGGACTTCAATGCCTCCCGCAGCTGTCCAGCGGCACAAAGCATTGTCGCTGGTGCTGGCATTGCTCAAAGTCACCTCGAAGATCACCTGACCTTCCTCCGCTACAAACAGGCGCTCAAACACACTGATCACGCCTGTATCAGGCAGAGATTGACCCTTCTGAGCAACCAGGACACCAGGGCCACTCGCCGGTTTGTAGAACAATGCCATCGCATTGGCTGAAGTCACACTGCCCCCTTGGGTGAGGTTACTGACAAAGGCATGACCGCCATCTCGACTGGCTGAAACCGAATTGAAACCGCGAACCTGCAGCCCACCGATCATATCGGCTTTTCTCACCACGGTGCTCACATTTCCTGGAGTTCCGGTAAAGATGGCAATGTTGCGCAGGCCCGAGGTTTTGTTCGCAGCATTGGTAGGATCGGCTTGAAGCTCCGCGATGAAGCTTGCAGCCTCAGCCCCAGCGACCACGGAACCAGGGAGGATCTGACTGTACCATGCCTGATCATCCACGCTGCTGCCCGTCGGTGCGCGTTCACCTTCACGAGCAAGAGTTCCTTGCACGCCTTCATCATCATACCACACGCCTGAGTCGTTTTTGGTTGTGATCCCCGTTCCGGTCAATTGGCTGTCAAAATAGACAATTCCCGACTGACTGATCGCAGGTGGCGAGATGTGGCTGCTAAAGGTGATGCCACCTCCAGGTGCCTCATCACCCTCTTGACTCAGGATCTCTAGGCTTTGGCCATCTGGAGAGATGAAATAGGCCGTGTCACTGAGCGATGACGTGCCATTGACGATTGCACGATAGTGTGCGGTGTCATTGTCGGCGGCATTTATGTAGTAGAAAAGGCGAGACATCGTGCCGGAACCCACGCTCTGGCCTTCTTGGCCGATGGCTTGGAGACTTCCAGAGACATTGGTCAGGATGACCTGATCATTACCTGAGGTAATACCGCCCGGCCCCACGGTCGCCATGGCCTTGATGACAAAGCTGCCATCTGGCCCAATGACACCCATCAGCGGACGATACAAACTCGCTCCAGGGAATCCCGCCAGAGGCAGACTTTCATCCGAATTGAGCAACTCGCGAGCGGCGACTTGGAGAACAGCAGGAGCACTGGTGTCACTGCCAAAGTTATTGGTCACCACCACCGTGTAGCTGCCCGCAGTTTCGCGAGTCAGTGAAGCGATTGTATAGTCGGCATTCGTTGCCCCAATGATCTCAGTTCCATCCTTGCTCCATTGATAATTCAGAGTGGCGGTTCCTGTCGCCACCACACTCAGCGTGACACTTGAATAAACAGGGAAAGGCCCGCCATCTGGCTCATCCGTGATCACGGGCGGTGCCGCAAAGGTGAAGAGCGTGTTCGCTGCATTGGTGCCACCCGGTGCGGTGACTTCCACGCTCACGGCACCCACCGCATGTGCTGGGGTGGTGGCCGTGATCTGAGTGGCGCTGTCCACCGTGAAGCTGGCAGCAGCCACGCCACCGAAGGTCACGGCCGTGGCTCCCGTGAAGTCCGTGCCAGTGATCGTCACTGAAGTGCCGCCTGCTGTGCTCCCCGTGGCGGGGCTGACGAGGGTCACCGTAGGAGCGGCATTGGTCGATTGGTCGGTCAGCACCACATTGTCGAAGAGAAACGTGGTCGCATTGGTGTCTTTAAACGTCACATAGGACAGATTCGTCCAGTTGAGGGCGACATTCGAAAACGAGGCAAGCCCAGTCATCCTGTGTTCCAGTGGAGTCGGGTTGCCCACTTGGTAGCCAAGAATCGTCAGATTCGCAGGCGTGCTGCCAAAGTCTGTGGCGAGTCCCACGTTGAGAAAAAACAGGTCGAAAGGCGCGGCTGAGCTGCTAGTCATCGTGACCAGAGCTGTGCCCCCCACAATGAAGGCCGACGAACCGTCGCCACCAGGCACGGTCGCAAGGACAGCGTGCTGGGGACTGTTCGCCGTGAATCTGTATCCCTGCGTGGTGAACGGAGCGATGCCCGAGCCTTTGGGAGCGCTCTCAAAGGTGATGATGGCGGGTGGTGCCACATAGGTGTAGAGTGTGTTCGCCAAATTTGTCCCATTAGGCGTGGTGACATTCACACTCACGGCACCTGCGCTGCCCGCTGGGGTGGTGGCGGTGATCTGAGTGGCGCTGTCCACCGTGAAGCTGGCAGCAGCCACGCTGCCGAAGGTCACGGCCGTGGCTCCCGTGAAGTCCGTGCCGGTGATCGTCACTGAAATGCCCCCGGCGGTGCTGCCTGTAGCAGGGGTGACTTGGCTCACGGTCGGGGCAGACACAGCCAGGCCGAGGCCGGTGAAGACGTAGGCCGCGCCAGAGCCATTGGCACTGTTGTTGGAGCCATCGCCATTGACGGTGGTAGCATTGCTAGACTCAGGGGGAGCCCCGATGACTGCGGTGTCACCGGACACAGCTACGGAAAAGCCAAATTGGTCATTCGCCCCAGCGTTGCCCGCTTTGAGATAGGCCTGCTGCGCCCAGGTGCCGCCGCTGCGGGTGAAGACGTAGGCCGCGCCAGAGTTACTGGCATCGTTGTTGGAGCCATCACCATTGACGGTGGTGGCATTGCTGTCCTCCAGGAAGGCCCCGATGACAACGGTATCCCCGGACACGGCCACGGAGTAGCCAAATTGGTCACTCAACCCTGGATTATCGGCTTTGAGATAGACCTGTTGGGACCAAACGCCGCCGCTGCGAGTGAAGACGTAGGCCGCACCTGATTCACTGGCGCTGTTGTTAGAGCCATCTCCATTAACAGTGGTGGCATTGCTGTCCTCATGAATAGCCCCGATGACGGCAGTGTCCCCGGATACGGCCACGGAAAAGCCAAATAAGTCACCTGCACCTGCATTGTTGGCTTTGAGGTAGGCCTGCTGGGACCAGACGCCACCGTTGCGGGTAAAGACGTAGGCCGCGCCAAAGCCATTGGCACTGTTGTTGGAGCCATCGCCATTGACGGTGGTGGCATTGCTGTCCTCATGAATAGCCCCGATGACGGCAGTGTCACCGGACACGGCCACGGAATAGCCAAAGTTGTCATTTGCCTCGGCGTTGTTGGCTTTGAGATAAGCCTGCTGGGACCAGGTGCCGCCACTGCGGGTGAAGACGTAGGCCGCACCTGAGTCAGTGGCACTGTTGTTGGAGCCATCGCCATTGACGGTGGTGGCGTTGCTAGACTCGAAGATGGCCCCGACGACGGCGGTGTCACCATCCACGGCCACGGACCAGCCGAAGAAGTCACTCGCGTCGGCATTGTTGGCTTTGAGATAAGCCTGCTGGGACCAGGTGCCACTACTGCGGGTAAAGACGTAGGCAGCGCCGGAATTGGCGGCACTGTTGTTGGAGCCATCGCCATTGACGGTGGTGGCGTTGCTGGCCTCGAAGATGGCCCCGATGACGGCGGTGTCCCCGTCCACGGCCACGGAGAAACCGAATTGGTCCGCCCCCTCGGAGTTGTTGGCTTTGAGATAGGCCTGTTGGGCCACTGGATCGATGGTGATGGGGTAGCGTGCGGCAGATTCGTCCACGAGGAGACGGAAGCCTAAAAGCCCCGCAGGCTCGAAACGCGCAGGGAGGACTTTTCCATCCGCGTCCCAGACCTTGA
>JAIXVB010000658.1 GCA_027483245.1 Verrucomicrobiaceae bacterium
CCTCAGCCAGAAGTGGCTGACAGACAGGCCGAGATGCTGAAAGCACGTGAGGAGGCCCTGCGTCTCCAGCGTGAAGCCGCCATGACCCAGCAACAGCAGCAAGCCGCGCAAAAAGCCGCAGCGGAAGCTCAAATGCAGCAAGCCCGCGAGACCGCTCGTGAGCAGGCAGAGGCGATGAAAACCCGTGAGGAAGGTCTGCGTCGCCAACGCGAAACCACCATGTCCCAGCAACAAGACCTGGCCCGCCAGCAAGCGGCCGCGGAAGCTCTACAACAGAAAATGGCGGAGGAAACTCAGCGCGCTGAAGAGCTACGTCGTCAACAAGCAGCGGCCATGGAAGCTCAGCAGGCTGAAGCAGCACAAAAAACCGAAACCATGCGTCGTGAACGCGAAACGGCCATGGCTGCCCAGCAGCAAGCCCTGCGTGAGCAAGCTGAAGCTGCGGCTCAAAAGAACCAGCAAATCCGCCTCCAGCAGGAAGCCGCCGAAAAAGCCCGTGAGGCCGCCATGGGTCAGCAGCAAGAGTTGCTGCGTCGCAATCAAGAAGCGGCAGCCATGCGTGAAGCTCAGCTCGAACAGGCCCGCGAATCGGCCATGGCTCAGCAGCAGGAACTGGCAAGACGCACCCAGGAGGCCGCCGCCATGAAAGCCCAGCAAGAGAACGCTGAGCGTGCAGCCATGGCCCAACAGCAGGAAATTGCCCGCCGTGCCGCAGAGGAAAATGCCGAACGCATCCGTGCCGCACAGGAGGCCGTGGCCATGCAGCGCCAGCAGCAGATGGAAGCGATGAAAGCGCAGCAGGAAGCCGCACAGCGTGCCCAACAAGAGGCCATGCAACGCGCTCAGCAGGAAGCGGCCGAACGCCAACGTGAAGCTGCCATGCGCGCCCAACAAGAAGCAATGCAACGTGCTCAGCAAGAAGCAGCCGAACGCCAACGCGAAGCCGCCATGCGCGCCCAACAAGAAGCGCAAGAAGCAGCGCAACGTGCAGCTCAAGAGGCGGCTCGTCGCGCTCAGGAAAATGCACCTCCTCCTGGGGAGCCCCGCCGTCGCGAGCGCTAAAATCGACCGTTAAAGGAACAAAAACAAAAAGCCGCCCCGGATGATCCAGGGCGGCTTTTTGTTTTTGGTTGGCCAGCGTCAGGGATCGATTCTTGTCGTCATGCGTTTTGCGGGATCGTTTACTTCACAATCATGCACGATGCATGGATTTGACGCGCCAGAAAGCTCACCCCTTCTCACTAAAACCTTCACCATCAACGCTTTAACACCCGAATTCAAGCTTGGCAGAGACCCTGCACTAAAGAGGCACCATGAACAGCGGCTCACCCGCTTTTCCCAAAATCCTATCCCACACCTACTCGCCATGAATACCCACACCGAAGAAACCACATCCCGCAATGTCGGCTACTTCACCCTGCTTTTTGGATTCGCCATCCTGACGATTTCCTTCCTGAGCAGCTGCAACACGACTCGCGGTCTCGGTCGCGACGTGCAGAAGGTCGGCAACACCATCGAACGGACGGCTTACAAGGTTCAAACCAGTCGCTAACCTTCTACGGTCTCCCTCTTCGCATGCGCAAGAACCTCACACCCGTCGTCTCCATCATCGCCGGTATCTGCGTGTTGATCTTTCCAGCCCTGCTGAACTACGTGGTGGCCATCTACCTGATCCTGACGGGTGTGCTTGCTCTGTCCAGCCGCTCTTAATCTCCAACCCAATCTTACCATGAACACCACCCAAAAACGCTGCCAGACCGCTTTTGCTACCACACTCGCCATCCTGACGGGACTCACCCTCGTGATGGTTGGCTGCAAAGACAAAAAACCCACGATCATTCAGGAACCCACCGTGACTGAAAAGATCGAGAACAAGGTCAATGACGCGCTGGATCGCCGCCCAGGTGAAAAGGTGCTGGATGCCATCGAAGCAGGCAAACCTGCGCTCACTCCCCAGAGCACAGGCGATAAGATCGAGAATAAAATCAACGATGCTCTCGACCGCCGCCCGGGCGAAAAGATCCTGGACGCCGCAGAAGAAGCCGCCAAGCAAGCCAAAGAAGTTAAAACCGCAGTTCAAGAAGCAGCGAAGTAACTTGACGTCAGCCCCCCTTTTGGGCGGCAGAGATGAATCCCCTTCATCCCTGCCGCTCCGAGAGGGCGATGCTGTCGATTCAGGTCTCACTTTCACCTCCTTCACCCACTGCTTATGTTTCGCTCCTGGCACGGTTTATTTCTCATCTTCACCTCGTTGCTCACCCTTTTGGTGATGGGCACGATGGCCTACAGTGGGCGACTGGCGGAACAAAGCGCGTCACTCGTGCAGCACACCTACATGGTGATTGGTGACTTTTTAAAGCTGCGCGCAACCATCACGGAAGCAGAGGCCTCCACGCGTGGATTTGCCATGACGCGCGAGCCTTCACAGGCGGAACCTCTACAACGCGCAGGAGAAGAGTCACGACGTCTGCTCGACTCACTGGTCCGTGAGACTGCAGACAACCCCGTGCAACAGGTGCTGCTGCATGATCTTCGCGTACAGGTCGGCAAGCGCTTGGATTCGCTGCATCGACTGGCAGAACTGGCTCAGAAGAACGATGCCGATGTGCCCCTGCGTGAGATCATTCTGCAAGGTTCAGAGATCATGCGTTCCATGCTGGCCAAAGTGGACGAAGGTATCTCCCAAGAACGCATTTTACACAGCCAGCGGGAGCGTGATCTGAATGCTCTGCTCAGCACAATGACCGTGACCGGCATCGGCGGCACGATCCTGGCCATCGTGACAGGGCTGGCCAGTCTGGTGTTGCTCCAGCGTCATCACCAATCCGCTCTGCGTGAAGTGCAGCTCGAGAAGGAGAAAGAGCGCGCGATCGAGGCGGATGTGCAGAAGTCACGCTTTTTAGCCAACATGAGCCATGAGATCCGCACACCGATGAATGCGATCATTGGCTTCACCGATCTGCTCTCGGGCATGATCAAAGAACCGCGTGCGCGGCAGTATGTGAACTCAATTCAGAGCAGTGGCCGAGCGCTGTTGGAGCTGATCAACGACATCCTGGATCTCTCACGAGTGGAGGCCGGAAAGCTGAATCTGCGACCTGAACCCTCCGATGTGCGTGAGATCGTGGAAGGCGTGGCAGTGATGCTGAAAAAGCAGGCTGAAGACAAGGGCATTTCCCTGGAAACGAAGATCGTCGGCCCACAGCCACCCGTGGTGGAGATCGATGCCCTGAGGCTGCGACAAGTGATTTTAAACGTGGTCATGAACGCCGTGAAGTTCACCAACAAAGGCGGTGTGAAGATTTACCTGAAGTCACACATTTCGACGACCGTACTGGGCACCTGTGATCTGGAGATCAAAGTCACCGATACAGGCGTGGGCATCCCCCGCAGTGACCAAGCACGCATCTTTTCGCCCTTTGAGCAGGTTACTTCCCAAAGTCGCAGCGGCGCGCAGGGTACAGGCCTGGGGCTGAGTATTACCCGCAAGCTGGTGGATCTCATGGACGGTGACATCACGGTCGAGAGTGAGACTGGTAAGGGCACGACTTTCATCATCTCGCTTCCTGGTGTCTCCATGAGCCAAAAGGTGGAAGAACCCAAGAGTGATCGTGTGGGAGAGTTCAATCATCTGCGTCCCGCCACGATTCTGATCGTCGATGACAATCCGACCAACCGTGAACTCATCGCAGGTTACCTGCACGGCAGTCATCACCAGCTGTTGTTCGCTCAGGATGGCATGGAAGCACTGGAGTTGGCGCGAAATGCCAAGCCTGACGTCATCCTCATGGACATCCGCATGCCACGCATGGATGGCAAATGGGCACGTCAAATTTTACGGGAAGATGACCGCACCAGCAGCATCCCGGTGATCGCGCAGACCGCTTCATCAATGCCCGAGGAATCGATCAAACTGCGTCAGATGTTTGACGGGTATTTGCGCAAGCCTTTCAGCCAGCGCCAACTTTATCAGGAGCTGGAACCCGTCATCGGTCACGCCACCATGCGCTTCGCAGTTCCGCGTCGTGTCGAGCCTGAAATTGAAGACATGCCGACCTCTGTGATGGAGGCGCTGGATGCCCACACGTCTGCTGTTTGGCCTGGTCTCGCACCGCGTCTCAAAGTCTGGGCGGATGGTGATATCGGACGCTTCTTGGACACCTTCCCGATGCTCGAGATTGCTTCATTCGCCCGCAATCTCCAAGTCGAGGCCGCGCGCCATGACTGCCCTCCTTTGAACCGCTACGCCAGCGCCTTGGTGGCTTCGGCTGAGGGATTCGAACTCGATCAAGTGGAGCGGCTGCTCCGTGAATTTTCAGCTCTCGCCCAGCGTGTCACAGGCATCCCCACCACCTCCGCATCATGAGCACTGACCCCAATCCCCCATCCAACGCAGCCGCCGCACGAGGTGTGGTTCTCGTTGTGGATGATCAGATGAAAAACATTCAAGTCGTGGGCACCGTGCTCACGCGTGAGGGGTATGAAGTCATCCCCGCGACCAGCGGCCAACAGGCGCTGCAACGCATCTCCGCACGGTTGCCTGACCTGGTTCTGCTGGACGTGGTCATGCCAGAGATGGACGGCTTTGAAGTCTGCCGAAAACTGCGTGATCACCCTGACACAGCAGGTCTGCCAGTGATCTTTGTCTCCGCAGCCAATGACACAGACACCATCGTGCGGGGTCTGGAGGCGGGTGGAGTGGACTTCATCACCAAACCCTTCAACAAATCCGAACTGCTGGCCCGTGTGCGTACTCAGGTGGATCTGCAACGTGCCCGCGAGACCACCGCACGCATTTTGAGAGAGCGTGAAACCATCGTCAGCATGGTGGCTCATGATTTAAAGAACCCACTCGGCGCCATCCGCTTCAGTGCGCAAACCCTTGCCGAACTGCCGCCAGAGCAGATGCGCACCGCCAGTGACCTCGTTGTCCACATCGTCACCACCTGTGATCAGATGCTGCGTTTTGTGGATCGTTTCCTAACCAAACGTGCTCAAGAAGCTGAACAGGAACGCATGACCCCTGTACGCATCTCCTCAGACCAGATTCGTGAGATGCTTGGCTCTTGGTACACAACGGCCAAACGCAAGAACACCACGCTCTCACTGCGGCTGCCCGACAGCCCTATCCAAGCCTGTGGAGATCTCTTCACAGTACGCCAGATTTTGGACAACTTGATGAGCAATGCCGTGAAGTTTTCGCCCCTCGGCAGCCAGATCACCGCACGTATTTTTGAAGAGGCGAACGAGCTGGTCATCATGATCGAGGACGAAGGTCCTGGCTTCTCCGAAAGTGACAGCGCTCGCATGTTTCAAGACTACATGCGCCTCAGCGCGCGCCCCACCGGAGGCGAATCCTCCACTGGCCTGGGACTCTCCATCGCCAAGCGAGGCGCTGATCGCATGGGTGCCCATTTGAGCATCGAAAACCGTCCTTCGGGAACGGGGGCCTATGCTCGACTCGCCCTGCCTCTCGACACTAACGAATGAGCTACACAGCCACCCCCAATCTTTCACCCCAAAAAAACCCACCTCACCTCATGGACATCCTCATCGTTGATGACGAACCCAGCATCCGTCGCGCCACAAGTCTGGCACTCGACGCCGCTGGCCACTACG
>JAIXVB010000623.1 GCA_027483245.1 Verrucomicrobiaceae bacterium
ATGCCCTTTGAGATCAGAGGCGAAGGTCACACGCTGGGACTGTGGGAAGCGGGTGGCATTCCACGCAGCACCCATCAGGAGTTTGGCTCTCCCAGCCGTGTGACGATTCGTGACGGCACCACCACGGTTTCAGATCACGCCACGCACGTGGCCGGAACTCTGATAGCGCAGGGCGTCAATCCTCAACTGATCGGCATGGCTCCAGGAGCCAAAATCGATGCCCGTGACTCGGCTGGAGACGATTCTGAAATGGTGGCGGTGGGCGCAGCCTATGCTCGAGAGCCCAACCGGATCCAAATCTCCAATCACTCGTATGGTCTGCTGCTAGGCTGGGAAGGATCGACTTGGTATGGCAGTTTCTCAGACGATGGCAACGCGGCCAATGATGTGGACACACGCATCGGACGTTATGAGAGCTCCAGCGTCATCTTGGATGCCCTGCTCTATCAGTTGCCGTATTACCTGCCCTTCATGTCTGCCGGAAATCATCGCAATGATGGTCCTCCGCTGGAGGGTAGCAGTTGGAGTCACAATGGCACGACACGGACCTATCTGGCCGCCGAGCATCCACCTGGAGATGGGATATACAAGAACGGTTACGATTTGCTCGACCGAGAAAAGGTGGCTAAAAACATCCTCACCCTCGGTGCGGTGAATGATGCCGTGAGCGCAGGAGTCCGCGATGTCACAAAGGGCACTCTAACGGCCTTCAGTTCCACCGGCCCTGCGGATGATGGACGCATCAAACCTGACCTCGTGGCCAATGGGCAGAGTTTACTCTCCACGTCCTCCAGCAGCGACACAGGCGTCGCCACGGCCAGTGGCACCAGCATGTCCAGTCCTAATGCGGCGGGCTCGGCACTGCTGTTGGTGGACTATTTTGAGAAGCTGTTTCCTGGTCAATCGATGCGAGCAAGCACGCTGAAGGCCTTGCTCATTCACACGGCGGATGACTTGGGCAATCCAGGTCCCGATTATCAGTATGGCTGGGGTCTGATGAATACCAAAGCAGCGGCCGATCTCATCACACGACAGGCCGAGATCTCCAGCAGCCCGAGCATCCTTGAAGAGACCCTAACGACCACGAACGGAAGTCACACGCATACGTTCCTCTGGAATGGCAGCACGCCCGTGAAAGTCACGCTTTGCTGGACGGATCCCGCAGGCACTCCGACGAACCTGCATGATGACCGAACACCGGATCTGGTGCATGACCTGAATTTGACCGTGTCAGGGCCCGAAGGCACAACCCATCTACCTTTTGTCATGCCCTATGTGGGTGACTGGACCTTGGAAAAACTCTCGGCCCCTGCCGTGCAAGGCATCAACACCGTGGACAATGTCGAGCAAGTCGCGGTGACCAGCAGCACCCAGGGTCTCTACACCATCACAGTGAATCACAGAGGTCATCTCATCGCTGATCAGGCTTACTCGCTGATCATTGATGGATCGGGGGTGCCAGACAGCCTGACCTTCACACCCGTCTCTGGTTTTTTCGCCACAGGGGAGGTTGGCGGCCTCAATGCAGCGACGAGCAAGACCTACACGCTGACAAACGCCACCTCCACTTCGATGGACTGGACGGCTTCCTTTGATCAAGCTTGGGCCGCTCTGTCTGTAACGAGTGGCACACTGGCTTCAGGTGCCTCAACGACGCTCACGATCAGCCACACAGCCGCTGCGGGCTCGCTACCAGCAGCCTATCACACCGGCACGCTGTTCGTGCACAACGTGTCCACCGGGAACGTGCAACGACGCCCTGTAGTGCTGCATCGAGTCGGTTATCCAGAGATCACCGTCACTCAGATAGAAAATGAAACTCCGCTCGTCGATGGCAGTTCATCGCTCGACTTCGGCGCTGTCCTTTCGGGTGCCACACGCACTCTTCGACTGAAGATTCACAACCAGGGTCATGCTCCGCTAACCCTGGAAACGCCGACTCTGAGTGGCCTCCAGGCCAGTGAGTTCGCCGTGAATACGCCCAGTGTCAGCACCCTAACTCCAGGTTCCGTGAGCTATGTGAATGTCACCTTCACCCCCCTTACCACCGGAGTCAAAAAGGCGACTCTTCACCTCGGCAACAATGACAGCGATGAAGCGTCTTTTGAACTGCCACTCACGGGCATGGCAAACCGTGAGGAATCGACAGTGCAATTGGTGCGTGACATCGACTCACGACCTTTCAGCCATTCGCCAGGGCAAATGGTCGTCATGGATCACTTTGTATTCTACGTGGCCAGCACCATTGAGCATGGCCAAGAACTCTGGCGGACGGATGGCAGCGCGGCAGGCACTTCATTGGTCAAAGACCTCGTTTCTGGAAGCACCAACAGTTTACCCAATTCACTGACTCGGGTGGGCAATCGTTTATTCTTCACAGCAAACACCAATACTCAAGGAGTGGAGCTTTGGGTCAGCGATGGAACCCCCGAAGGAACCACTGTCGTGAAAGACATCTACTCCGGGCTGACGAGCTCGACCCCAGGCAATCTTCGTGAGATGAATGGGCTGCTCTACTTCACGGCACGAACCTCAGCCAACGGGCTGGAATTGTGGCGAAGTGATGGCTCAGAAGCA
>JAIXVB010000683.1 GCA_027483245.1 Verrucomicrobiaceae bacterium
ACGAATTATGACATCGCGTTGCCCCTGACGCCTGACGATTCCTACATCCTCTACAATCGAGGTCGCGCTCATCAGGCCCTGGGAAATCGTGATCAAGCACGCGCCGACTTCACCGCGGCCAGCAGCGTGAAATTCAATCAGCCCAAGGCGCGACAACTGGCCCTGAAGGCGCTGGGGGAACTCGGCAAAGAGTGACTCACCGTCGGCGCCGTCACTTTCACCACCCCTGAAGCCTCTACGCGCCCCCACCGAAGTTTGCGCGGTGTCTGCGCTCGGTCCGTGGACACCCGCCAAAGTTTGGTGGGTGTCTGCGGCAGGATGGCGGGTGCCTACCACGGGACGGTGGAAGGGTGATTTCCCAAGGTAAATGCCGGGGCGACAAGGGCAGACAGCTTGGCAGCGGAGCAAGGTCGCGAGAAAGGAGTGGGCGGAATGACCTTGATTTTCAGACCCGAAACTTCGGTGAATCAGTTCTCGAATCGGCTTTCAAAGGTCCTTCACTCCCAGCGTATGGCACT
This sequence comes from Verrucomicrobiaceae bacterium, assembly GCA_027483245.1. Lineage (GTDB taxonomy): Bacteria > Verrucomicrobiota > Verrucomicrobiia > Verrucomicrobiales > Verrucomicrobiaceae > Prosthecobacter. The sequence goes on from JAIXVB010000683.1 coordinate 519, forward strand.
TTACTTCATCACGAACGCACCGTGTCCACCACTGCCCGCAGACGATGCAACAGGCTGAAGAGGCCAAAGTAGGCGCGGTTCAGATACACGGACTCCGCACGCCCCCGAGCCCCACGCAGGGAGAGCAGTGTCTGATCCTGCCGATTGGCGTCGCCCATCTCATACATGGCCCGCATAAAACTCGGCTCCGAAAAATCAAAGCGCCCGGTGCGGAAGGGGCGACTGAGCAACTCGATGGATTCCCGGGCGAGGTCCATCACCTTGCGCTGCTCCACAGGTCCATCGCTCGGCAGCAGCACCTCCATGCTGCGCAAAGCGGCCTCAAACTTCACGTCATCTTCCAACAACTCGGGATTCAAAAAGGCGAATTGTTTGGCGTGAAATTCGGGCGTGATGGCACGCGTGCAGCCGAAATCGAGCACCCAGAGTTCGCCGTTGCTGACCAGGAAATTTCCAGGATGAGGATCGGCGTGAAAGAGGTGCAGCGTGTGGATTTGATGCGCATAAAAATCCCACAGTGCCTGGCCGATCTGATCGCGTTCCGCCTGACTTGCCGGACCATCGGCAAAGCGGTCGAGCGTGAGTCCATCGATCCAATCCATGGTCAAGACACGACGCGAACAACGCTCCGGGTAATAGGTCGGGAAACGCACGTGGGCCAGTGACGCACAGGCGGCAGCGAGCTCTTGTGAACGGCTCAGTTCGAGATGGTAATCGGTCTCTTCAAGCAACCGAGTCTCCACCTCTTCAAAATAATGCGCGATATCTTCCTCACGCAGCCCCAGGATCTGAAGCGCCACGGGTTTCACCACCCGCAGATCACTGCGCATCGAATCCGCCACCCCGGGATACTGCACTTTGACTGCCAGCTTTTGGCCGGCACGAGTCGCGAGGTGGACCTGACCAATCGAGGCCCCATGCGCGGCCTCAGGCGTGAAGCTATCAAACAAGGTCTCCACCGATTGGCCGAATTCTTTTTCCAAAGTCCGACGCACCAGAGGCCAGGACAATGGCGGCGCGGAATACTGGGCTTGGGCGAACTGCTTGGCGTAAGCGCTCGGCAACAGGTTCTCATCCATGCTGAGCATTTGTGCCAGTTTCAGCGGCCCGCCTTTGAGTCGGCTGAAGGTGTCATACACGGCCTTGGCATTGACGGTGTCCAAGTCCTGACGAAGGCCCGTAGCTGCCGTGTCAGGGCTGACGGCGCGCTGACCGTAGTATTTGAGGTAGTTCAGCCCTACGCGTGCGCCAGTTCCCGCGAGCTCAGCAATGCGGGTCAGTGGTGTGCTGCGAATGCGATCCTGTGAAGACGAAGGCAGGGCCATGGCTCAGGCGCGGTGACGGGCTCCTGGCATGAAAAAACGCAGCAGATCAAAGCCGGAGTCGATCACCTGATGACCGACGATATCAAAGAACAGATTCACTGACTTTTCGATGTAAGCATCCGTGCGCTCGAACTTCGGGCTGTCATCTTGGAGATGAAAAGCCACGACGCTGCGCAAAAGCAAACGCATGGCTCTAGGATAGGCAGCCGAAAGCGGGCCACGTGAAACGACTTCTCCGGTCTCGCGTCCGAGCGAGAGCAAGCTTTTTGCAAAGGCCTCGAATCGCTCATCGAAGGCGGCCCAGTGTGGCAGAGGTTTCAGGGGCGAGCCACTGACGCGCAGCAGGAAGAGCGTGCGGTGATCCAAAGATGCCTCGGTGAAGGCGAACAAAAAGGCTAACAAACGTTGCCGAGCGCTGAAGCTCTTCCATTCCGCGCCACTTTCGACGGAGGTGATCACCCCATTCAAAAAGCTGCGCCACCAGTGAGTCTCCACGGCTTCAAGCGAGGGATATTCAGAGAAGAACTCGCGCTCGCTGATGCCGAGAGTCTGACAAAAACGAAACACCGATAGGGGAGGATGCCCTGCTGAGCGCAGTTCGTGGATGTAGGCTTCTTCGATGCGTTGGCGAAGAGGTGGGGGAACGGGCATCGTGTCATCCATGGCGCAGAGGATACGCCGGACGCAAAAGGGGCGATGCCTTCGCATCGCCCCCTCTGAAATTCTTTGCTCAATCGATGCCGAATTATGCACCCGTGTTGAAAGGTCGAATCGCGATGACTTTGACCAGACGTCCCGTGCCTTCATCCGTGGGGATTTCAGCTTCTTCACCCACGGTCTTGCCGATGAGTGCCTTGGCGATTTCCGAGAGGTAGGAGACAATGTTTTTGTCAAGGTCACCGTCCCAAGCGCCGAGGATGGTGTAAGTCTCGAGAGCGGAGGTCGCTGTGTCTTCGAAGTCCACCACCGTGCCGATGCCGACTTTATCGGAGGGCACGTTGGCGAAATCGGTGCCGCGGGAGAGACCCACTTCACGTTCCAGCTGCTCTTTCATGCGGTTCAGCACAGCTTGCTGATCGCGGGCCGCTTTGTAACCGCCGTTTTCACGAAGGTCACCTTCGTCGCGAGCGATCTGAATTTCGTTTTTGTTGTGCGGGATCTTGACGTTCACCAGCTCATCAAGCTCCGCTTTTTTCTTCTCAAGGCTGTCCCACGAGACGATGAGGCGATTGTCTTCACGCGATTCGGCATTTTCAGCCATGAGCGCTTCCATCTCAGGACGCGCTTTGATCACACGAGCGAGCAGTGAGCGGCGGGTCAGTTCATCGAACACAGAAGTGTTGATGAGACGTTTGGCGAAGTTGCGCAGAGACTCGTCATCGGTGTCGATGACCAGTTCATGGACCAGGGTTTTGTCATCGGAAAGCTGATCGGCGAGGCGGCCTGTGCGCTTTGGTCCACCTTGCACGTGGTCGTCTTCCACAGCGTCCAGGATGGCGTTGCCGAGATCAATGCTGAACACGGATTGGGAGAGCCCCTTGCGTTCTTTGCAGATCCAGATCAGTAAGTCAGCACTGAGCGTGCGATTGCGGACGGATTTTTTGAGGAATTCGGAGAGCACTTCCAGCTCACCGTTGGCATCCAGCACCACGGCGATCTCAGCCACCGCACGGCCACCGGTGCGGGTGAGGTGATTGAGGATTTCTGGCACCCAAACACGTTCAGGGAAGGCATCAGGGAAAGAGCGATACATGCGGCCCAACTGGCCCACAGGAAGTCCGCCGATGTTTTCAGCCAGGAGAGGTTTGGCTTCACAGACGAGGTCCGCCACCTTCATGGAGCCCATGGGCAGAGTGGCGTCCTTGATGGCGTCGATGAGTTCGTCACGCGCCAAAAGCAGTTGGAGGCTTTCCTTCAGATGCAACTTCCAGGCTTTGCGAACGGTCTCTGAAATGTCTTGGAAGACAGGCAGCAACTCCGTGCCGGGGTTTTCAAACAGGTCGAGGTCTTTTTGGATCAATGCCAGAACGGTCAGCTTGCCTTTGAGATCACGCTTGGCCATGAAACCCTTCACCATGACTTCACCAGGCTTCTGACCTGC
>JAIXVB010000430.1 GCA_027483245.1 Verrucomicrobiaceae bacterium
CATCTTGTCCACAGGTATCTGGCGAATTGCATGTCACATCGTCAGACAAAAACGGTAACGCACGCGTAGAACGCCGTGTGAACACAAAGAAGAGCACGATGGGAGCAGAGAATTCTCACCTTCTAGGGGTGAATTGACCCCGTGGACTTCCAGGATAGGACCACGAATCCCAAATATGCCTGAGTCGCGAGACTATTCAGCGGAGATCAACGAGGTTCGGCATAGCTTGGCATAGAGGCCACCTTGGGCAAGCAGTTCATCATGCGTGCCCTGCTCGGTGATGCGGCCCTGCTCCAACACATAAATGCGATCCGCATGGCGAACGGTGCTGAGGCGATGGGCGATGACAAAGCTGGTGCGATTGGCCATGAGGCGATCCAGGGCGAGCTGGATCTGCCGCTCCGTCTCGGTGTCCACGCTGGCGGTGGCTTCATCCAGCAGGAGAATGGGCGGATTCCGCAGCAACGCGCGAGCAATCGAGATGCGCTGCTTTTCCCCAACACTGAGTTTGACGCCGCGCTCTCCGACTCGGGTGTCCAGACCTTTTTCCATGCGACGGACAAAGGCATCAGCATTCGCACTGATGAGCACGTCCCAGAGTTCGTCATCCGTGGCATTGCGTCGTCCGATGACGAGGTTCTCGCGAATGGTGCCATTGAAGAGAAAACTTTCCTGAGTCACGTAGCCAATGCGACCACGCAGCCAAGCTTTGTTAAGCTCATGAACAGGGGCTCCATCAATGGTGATGACCCCTTCATCATACTCATAAAAGCGAGTGAGGAGATTGATGAGCGTGGACTTGCCCGCGCCAGTCGGGCCGACAAAAGCGATGGTCTGCCCAGGCAAGGCCTCAAGCGTGATGCCGTGAACGGTGGGAATCTTGCCACCGTAACTGAAACCAACGCCCTCGTAACGAACGTGTCCCTGGATTTGCTCCAGCGAGCGACCGCTGGCGGTATCGATCTCAGGCTCAGCGTCCAGCACTTCAAACACACGCTCACCCGCCGCACGACCGCTCTGCAGGATCTGATTGAGCTGGTGCAGCTGCTCGATGGGATCGTAGAAAAATTTCAACAGGAGTAGGAAGGCGGCGAGGTCACCCTTTTCGATCCGCCCTTCCATCAGACCTCGCGCACCCATCCAGAGCACCAGCACCATGCCGAAGCTGGTGAGAAAGTGCATGCCAGGGCGGTAAAGAGCCCAGATGCGCATGACATGAAGGCTGGCATTTTTCAGCGCTTCACTGGCGGCGTTGAAGCGACCCAATTCCTCACGCTCCATGGCATAAGCTTTGATCTGGCGCATGCCCGCGACGTTGTCATGCAGGAGGGAGTTCATGCCACTGCTGGCACGCCTGACGGCGCGGTGGCGGTCCTTTGAAGTGCGCGTGTAAGCCAGGGCTCCAGCTGCCAAAAATGGAATCGGCACCAGCGACCAAAGCGCCAGGGTGACATCCGCCTGAAACATGAACACACCGACCACGAGAATCTGCAACACCGCCATGAGCCCCTGCTCGATGCCATCAATCAACACCCGCTCCACACTCGGGATGTCCTCACCGACAGTGGTCATGATGTCACCGGTGGGTCTGTTATCAAACCAGCGCAGAGGCAGCGTCTGGAGCCGCTCATAGATGTCACTGCGGAGGTCGTAGATCACCTTTTGTTCAAAAGTGTTATTCAGCATGATGCGCAGGCTGTTGAACAGATGCTGAGCGAAGTAGGCACCGAGAGCCGCCAGGATCAAAGGCAACAATCGATCCCACTGCTGACCCGGCACCACGACATCCAGCACCTCGCGAGTGACGGCAGGAAAGACCACGACCATCAACGTGCCGGTGATGGCACAGAAAAGCTGGGCAGAGGCCATCCAGGGATAGCGGCGAAGATAGGAGAAGACGCGGAGGACAGTTTTCAAAAAAAGAAGGGGCAGGTTCGAGCAGGAAAAATAAAACGCCCGCCGAGCACAATGCAGGCGGGCGTTTTTGAGGAACTTTAAAAGCTCAGATCCAACGAAGAATCAACCGCCATAGAAGCTAGCGATCTTTTCATTCACCGTGCGCAGACGGCGGGCGATGGTGCGGCCCACGCCGATCAACAGCCAGGCGGCAGGCAGAGAGTATTCATTGATGTAGGACTCCAGGCTCTTGGAGTCGATATACCAAACTTGGCTAAAATCGACCGCTGTGACGGTGGCGCTGGCCACGGAGGGGTCGAGCAAATTGATCTCACCCACGGTCTCGCCGGTCTGGACACTGCCGAGGAGAACCTTGTGACCACCCCGCATGGCTGTGGCATGAAGTTTGCCCGAAATGATGAAGTAAAGGCCAGTCTGAGCCATGCCTTCTTCGATCAAATGCTGGCCGGGCTGAACCGGGCGAAATTCGCCATAGCCACTGAGGATATTACGGTCATCTTCACCGAGGGGTTCAAGGATGCCGAGAGGGGGGAGTTGAGGAGTGGAAAAGTCAGCGCTCATTTTCGGGAGATATTTCGTTTTTAGGCGGAGACGCACCGAATGGCAAGTCTGCGCATCGGATAGCACTCAAAAGCCCTTGATGAAAGAGCCGATAAAGACCGCCTTTTGATCACGTTGGCTTTCTAACGGTTCTGGAACGCCTCTTTGTCTAACATTCTGCTTCTAAATTTTGCTGGATTTCCCAAGGGGCTCGTTCAGAATCGCGCCCTTCCATTCACCAGCCAACCCACGACCCACATGTCTGATCATACCACCCCTTCCTCTTGCTGCCCACGCCTCGACCTTGCTTTCGCCAATCTGATCACCCGTCTCTGGGTCGCGATGCGCCTGTTCATGGCTGGTGTGGACAAGTTCCGCTCAGGCGACGGTGTGAATGCCACATTTAACATGGGCAACTACGAGACCAAGTCCACGCAGATCGCCAAACTGATGAGCGACAACAGTTTCATCCCCGAAAGCTTGGCCAGTCCCTTCGCTCACTACATCGGCTTCGTTCTCCTCGCCGTCGGTGCTTGGGTGGCGATTGGTCTGTTCAGCGAGTTCGCTCTTCTGGCGGCTGGCCTGACTTTCCTCTCCTTGGGCTTCGGTTTGGCGGCTCTTCCAGATGACCTGGAACTTTGCGCCAACATCGGCATCGGCATCATCATGACGTATGCCGCCCTGAGCACCAACAAGAGCGGTTTCCTTTCTCTGGACGGCATCTTCCGTCGCGGCTGCAAAAAGCAAGCAGCACCTGAAGCCTGAGAGCGCCGCGTAGCGTAGAACACGTGAAGCTATGAGCACCCCATCCCCTTCCCCCAAGCTCAGCGGACTGAGCCAATTCATGGATCGCCGCTCCTTTTTGCGCACCAGCGCAGTGACTGGAGCCGGCATCTACCTCGCCACCAGCAAGAGCGCTCTTGCTCAAGGTGAAGAAGCTGGTCGCACCATCAAATGCGCCCTCGTCGGCTGCGGTGCCCAAGGCGACCGCATTCGCGTTGCGGCCTCCAAGATCAAAACCGGCATCCAATGGGTCGCTGTTTGCGACATTTGGAAATACAATCGCAACCCCGTGGCACGCCGCATGGAATTTGAAAACAAGCACCAGGTCACCGGCCCGGTCGCTCAATTCGAAACCATCGAAGAAATGCTCGAAAAACAGACCGACATCGAAGCGGTCTTCATCGCGACTCCCGACCATCTGCACGCTCCCTTCAGCCGCATGTGCCTGGAGAAAGGCAAGTCGGTGTATTGCGAAAAGATGATGTCCAACACCATCGAAGGTGCGCGTGACATGGTCAAAGCGGGACGCGAAAACAACGGCATCTTCCAAATCGGCCACCAACGCCATTCGAACCCACGCTACATCCATTTGCGGGACAAGATCATCAAGGAAGCAGATCTCCTCGGTCGCGTGACTCACTGCTACGGTCAGTGGAACCGCGGTGTGTCTGCTAGCCAGCCTCTCGGCATTCCAAAGAATCAAACGATCCCGACGGAAATGCTCGCGAAGTATGGCTTCGACAACATGGAGCAGTTCCGCAACTGGCGCTGGTTCGCCAAATATGGTGGCGGCCCGATCTCAGATCTTGGGGCTCATCAGATCGACATGTTCAACTGGATGTACGGCACTACCCCCGTCTCACTTTTTGCAACAGGCGGCGTGGACTATTACGATGGTGTGGACGGCAAGGCCAAGTTCGAACTGCCGGACAACGTCATGTGCCTTTATGAATACAAGCTGCCCACTGGCACCATGCGCGCCTATTACCAAGTGCTCACCACCACGGGCAGTCAGGGCTATTATGAAAAGCACATGGGTGTGAATGGCTCCGCCATCATCTCCGAAAGCCCCACTTCTAACCAAGTCTATGCCGAGCCTGGCCAAGACTGGAGCAAGTGGACCACCGGAGAAAACCCCATCCTCGTCAAAGCACCCGACGCCATCAAAAACAAGTTCTGGGAACACACCCGCTCATGGGCCAAGCCCGCGCCGAAGTCCTATGCCGTCAGTGGCGTGGCCAAAGCAGTCGCTGATGCCCGTGAGTCCAAGGCACTCGATCCCTGGGAAATCCCCGTCACACTCGACGTCTATCCCCACACTCCGCACGTGGCGAACTTCATCGAAGCTGTGCAGCAGAAGAAACCAGAACATCTCACCTGCAATGTGATGGACGCCTTCAAATCCTGCGTCACCGTCCTCAAGGCTTACGAGTGCTTGAAGACCGGTCAAAAATACACCTTCACCCCTGAAGACTTCACGGTTTAATCCGTCAGAGTCACGTCCCCAACTTAGATTCCCCCATGAAACATACCCACCTCGCCCTTGCTGCCTTCGCAGCTCTCAGCACCACCCTCTCCGCTCAAGAGATGGAGGAGATTAAGATCGAATTTCCGAAGCCGATGTTCATCGGCACTCCGGTTCCAGCCAAGCTGCCTAACCTGGAGCAGCCAGATCCAACCAAGATCGTCAAATCGTTCCAGGCCCCTAAGGGCACCGTGAACCTCGCTAAGGACAAAGAAGTCACCTCAAGTGACCCTGCTCCGATCATTGGTGAACTCACTCTGATCACTGACGGCGACGCCGATGGTTCAGACGGCTGCTTCGTCGAACTCGCTCCAGGCCCGCAATGGGTTCAAATCGACCTCGGTGCCTCGACCAGCATCAACAAAATCGCCGTGTGGCACTATCACAAACAAGCTCAGGCTTATGTCGATGTGGTCGTGCAAGTCTCCGACGACAAAGAATTCAAGACCGGTGTCACCACGCTCTTCAATTCGGATCATGACGACACACTGAAGCTCGGTGCAGGCGCTGATCCAGCATACATCGAAACCAATCACGGCCGCGTGATCGATGGCAAAAACACCAAGGCACAATACGTCCGCCTGACCAGCAATGGCAACACCTCCAACGAGATGAACCATTACTGCGAAGTCGCGGTTTACGGCGTTCCTGGAAAATAATCTCGTCGCTGCTGAATTTAGCACTTCTTCTCTTCAAACCGCCGCCGGCCTCGCCAGCGGCGGTTTTTACTTTTATTATGGGACTGCAAGACAGTTCCGTAATCCAATTTGGTGCAATCTGAAGAATTAGCTGAGCCACGCTAAAAAGGTCAGCTTTAAAGTCACCCTAATGCCTTTGCAAAAGTGCATTTTCCATCAATACACATTTCGTAAAACCAAGGGTTCCACAGCACGCGAGACTGAACAATGAAGTCAAACCGCTGCAAACAAGACCAAAGGAACTAAAAAACCTGCGAATTCTGCTGGTCTTGTCGATCCTTTCATCAAGCCGCAGGATGGATTTAATGGATATTTGCAGACGAAGTTTACGGCGTCAAAAACCAATTCCGCACGGCAGCAGCCGATGAGTTCAGGATGTTGGGTGTTAGGCCCTTGATAAAGGACACCAGATTACCCCAGATCCAATACTCAGGTTGCTCTTGAATAGTCAGAACGACATGGGATTTGCAGTGCCCAGGTCTCTGATCTGATCCTTGAATTTGGTCTGTTCCCGAATCACCTCAATTCTCTCGCGAATGCCAAACGCAGCATCAGCGCGTGCATACTCCAGGTCTGTTGCCGTCGTGAGTAAATCCCTCAACGTCGAAGACAGCTCGCCACATCGAAAGTCACGAATTCATCGAAAGCCCTCAGTGGGAAATGCCGGAGCACACCCACACTAAGAATAAAGATCAATGAGCCGAGACTGTTTGAGTCTGATTCAGCAACTGCTGAAGAGGTTTTGGATAAACTCCCAGAACCACAATCACAACCGAGAGAACAATCGCAATGATCTTGCTGCCAAGATTCAGACGAAGGGGCTCGGTGTTCTGAGCGTCATTGGAATACATCGCCAGAATGGTGCGGAAATAATAATAGAAGCCCGCTGCAGCGCCGATGACTGCACACACCAGTGCGCCCCAGTAAGCATGATCGACAAGCCCCAGGAAGACAAAAAGCTTACCCATGAAACCGGCAGTCAAAGGCAGACCCGCAAGTGAAGCCAACGCCAGAGTCATCGCAAGGGCCAGCAAGGGACTGCGTTTTGCCAAACATTTGAAATCCTTGATGTCTTCTCCGCCCCCATTCACGCGAAGCACGGCCAAAACCAAAAAACCAAGCACAGTCATCGGCAAGTAGGTAGCCAAATAAAAGGCAACCACACCACCCGAACCGAGGTCAAAACGCGAGGTGCCAGAGCAACCTAAAGCGAGCAGAAGGTAACCCGCATGGCTGATGCTCGAGTAAGCAAGCAGACGTTTGACACTGGTCTGGAAAATGGCGGGAAGACTGCCGAGCAAAACCGTCAAGGCACCGCCAACAATCAGGAGGGATTGAATCTCCCCCGCGATCAACGATCCCTGAGCTGTGAATGCCATGACCGTGCGAGTCAGGACAACAAAACCAGCCGCCTTCGAACCCACCGACAGGAAGGTCGTCACAGGGATAGGGGCACCTTGATAAACGTCAGGCACCCACATTTGGAAGGGGGCGGCCGCAACTTTGAATCCCAAACCAGCGAGCAGAAACGCGGCCCCCAGAAGGATCGCATTTTTCGGTGCTGTTGGCTGTGCCAAGGCTGCGGAGATGCCTTCAAAACTCAACGCTCCAGTCGTGCCATAAACCCAAGCAATGCCATAAACGAGAATGCCGGTGCTCAAAGCCCCCAAGATCAGATACTTGACCCCAGCCTCGATGGCGAGGTTGCTCTTTCGTGCGAAAGCGACCAAGACGTAAAACGATACGGTAACCAATTCCAAAGACACAAAGACCGTGATCAGATCCTTCGCTGAAGCCATCCACATCATGCCAACACAGACCAGAATTGGCAGACTGAACAATTCACTGAAATTGCCCCCAGGAACAAACTTGGCCAAGTAGGGAGCACTTTCCACCGTCAGCCAGAGCACCAGAAGGGTAATGATGAGAGCGAACCCTTTGTAGAAAACGGCCAGGGTATCGAGCTGATGATACGGCTCAACAAAAGCCGGCAGGTCAGTGGCTGATTTTGAGGCAAACAGAAACAGCACAAAAGCCAAGGCAACACCACCCAGACTGATGCTGGAGAGCGTGCGGCGAGAGATGGAGGGAACCAAAGCCTCCGCACTCAAGAGTGCCAGACCAAGAACGATCAGGAGGATTTCGACGGAGAAAACGGACATGGAACTATAAAGATTCGGTTTCTACATCGCCGCCACTTTGACGACAGAGAGTGACTTCAGCAGGTCCAGCAAAAGCCATGGGCAACAACCGACGATGAGAAGAGCAGCTGCCAGCAAGAAAAGAGGGACTCGCTGACTGAATGAAGGATCGTTCATGAACAAGCCCGAGTTGGCGGTGCCTTGAAAGATGCTGCGATAAGCCCGTAGCATGTAAACGGCAGACATCACGACGCCCCAGAGCGCGAAGATCACCGTCCATTGAATGCGACCCATCGTCGGACTGCCATCGGAGCCAAACGCACCGAGGAACACCAGGAGTTCACCAGCAAAGTTGGCAAGTCCCGGCAAACCAATCGAAGCGAAGGCACCAAATGCGAAGAGAACGGCAAAAACAGGCGCATGGGACGCGAGGCCACCCAGTTTGCTGAGTTCCAAAGTGCCCAACTGATTTCTGAGACGCCCTGCTAGCGCAAAAAGCAAAGCGATGGAAACACCGTGCGCAAACATCAAGATCACAGCTCCCTGAAGTGCGATTTCATTGGCCGCAGCAATCCCCAAAAATATATAACCCATGTGCATCACGGAGGAATTGCCTAACACTTGATCCAAAGAGCGCTGAGCAATGGTCACAAAGCCCATGATCAAAATGTTGCCAAGGAGCATGAAAAGAAGAGCCTGCTGAACCCACTCGACCTGTGCGCCTTCAGGCAAGAGAGGCAATGCAATGCGGATCAGACCATAAAGCCCAAATTTCTTCAAAACCCCAGCATGCAGCATCGCCACCGGAGTGGGGGCCGTGGCATAAGCCGGAGCAGCCCAACTGTGCAGAGGAAACAAACTGACCAGCGTGCCGAAACCCAGGAGTAAAACAAAGAAAATGCTAGCCTGTTTTTCCACGGGAAGCGGAGAACTAGCTGCCTGCGCACGCAGCGCGTTCAGATCAAAGGTCAGCTTTCCACCCCCGCTGTATTCCAAGACCACCCAGGCAAGTCCTGCCAAGAGGATCAAGCTGCCGACTCCAAGATAAACGGTGGTTTTCCAAGCCACGGCTTTGCGATGAGAATCTTCGCCGTGGCCATAGAGCCCAATCATCAGGAAAGTCGGGATCAGAGCCAATTCATGGAAGGCATAGATAAAGAAAACATCTGTGCTTAAAAATGCTCCCAGTGCTCCACCTGCGATCAGCAAAGACGCGATGTGATAGATCGACGGTTTGTCAGTGGCGATCTGCCAAACAGCCGCGAAAAGAACTAAACAGGTTAGAAGAGCAAGGATGAGCGCCACACCATCTGCGGCGACACCAAAACTAATGGCCGGGTTCTCCAATACGACGCGAGCACTTTCATAGGCAAAGCCACTCTTGCCTGACGAAGCAGACTTGAACTGAAAGATGAGCCCGAGAAGGATCAACAAGTTGATCAGTGCAGAGCCAACAGAGGTGGCACGAGCTGGTGCTCCGAGCCAGATAGCCAGAGCAGCAAAGAGGGGTAGCAGAATAACGATTTCGAGAATGCTCATTCCATTCCTCCATCAATGACCCACAACGGGCAGAACAAAAACAACCACATAAATGACCAATAGAACTCCAAGTCCGAGCAAGAACGTGTATCCTTGCAAATGTCCGCCTTGAAGGATCCGAGCCGCAGAACCAACACGGGCAACCAGATAAGCTGGTAACCGAGCCACGAGGCCATCGACAAAAATTCTTTCCAGGCCAGTGACGAGCCAAGCAACAGTGTCTTGGAAAACCTTAACCAGAACCGCGTAAAACTCGTCGAAGTAAAACTTGTTGGCGAACAATTTAATGTTGAGCGGATCTTTGTCTTTTCCTTTGTAAATAAATAGTGCGCCCATGGATCCAATGAGCAGCGCAGCAATGGATGCAACCATGACAGTCAGGTGCTCTTGGGCATGCGCAGGCTTCATTGCCTCAAGCAACGTGGTGATGCCAGGAACCGCCGAGATAGCCGTCAACCCCGCCAAAATGATCAGAGGAAGCACCATCACAATTGGGGCTTCCACCGCGTGATGCGCTGAGTCCGTGCGAGGGCGTCCCAGAAAGGCAACCACAACCAACCGAGTCATGTAGAAGGCAGTCAATGTCGCTGTGAGGACACCAACCCAAAACAGAGGACTGCCACCTTTGACTTCAAATGCCAAGCCGAGAATGGCTTCCTTGCTCCAGAAACCACTGGTGATGAAAGGCACGCCCATAAGTGAGGCAGTGCCCAGAGCAAATGTCACAAAGGTCACGGGCATGTGTTTCATGAGCCCACCCATTTTCCACATGTCCTGCTCGTGATGGCAGGCATAAATCACGGCACCAGAACCCAGGAAGAGCATGGCCTTGAAGAACGCATGGGTGTAAAGGTGGAACATGGCGGGATGTCCCGGGCCAGCCTCGTGATGACTGCCACTGACGTGCATAGCCAAAAGACCCACTGCCATGACCATGTAACCCAACTGCGACAAAGTTGAATACGCCAGCACTCGTTTGATGTCATTCTGCTGAGTCGCCATCAGAGCTGCCATCAGAGCCGTGAAACCACCGATGTAAGCAATCGTCTCAGCGGCGATTGGCGAGGCCTCAATGACAAAGCTGCAACGAACCAACATGAAAACACCCGCAGCGACCATGGTTGCCGCATGAATCAGAGCTGACACAGGGGTTGGTCCTTCCATCGCATCTGGAAGCCAAACATGCAGCGGAAACTGAGCCGATTTCCCCACCGCACCCATGAAGATGCAGAGCGCAGCCGCGATCATGAAGTTGACCTGATTGGCTGCTGCATGATGCAAGGGGCCAGAAGCAAAACTCTCCTTGAGGCCTGTGAAACTGACATCGCCATGGTTGGCCATGAACAGCATCAAGATGCCGATCATGAATCCAAAGTCACCGATGCGGTTCGTGAGAAAGGCTTTTTTAGAAGCTTCTGCGGCGCTGGCTTTTTCAAACCAATGACCAATCAGCAAATAAGAACTCAAACCCACAAGCTCCCAAAAGATGAACATCATGAACAAATTGCCCGCAAGGACAATACCAGTCATGGAAAACATGAACAAGGATAGCGCACCAAAGAAACGCACTCGGCCAGCATCTTCCTTCATGTATCCCAGGGAGAAGATGTGAACCAACAGACCAATGGAGGTCACGATGAACATCATGCCTCGGCTTTGCTGATCAATCAGGGCATCAATGGCGATTTTGAATTTACCGATTTCAATGAACGGCAAGAGCAAGGGCGCAGAGTCCTTGGAGTGCAGCATCATCACGCTGACAACAAAGCAGATCGTCGCTGAAGCTACTGAGAGGATGACACTGGCACCTTTCAGTGACTTGTGACCAAGCAAGATGACGAGTGCCGTAAAAAACGGCAGCAGCAGCAGCAGAGTGGGGAGTGGGGCGGCTTCCTGAGCGGGCATGGGCGAGAGATTCGGTTGCGCTTAGCCTTGCAGTTTGGTGACAGATTCGACTTCCACGCTCTGCTTGGAGCGATAAAGCGCCACGATGATGGCAAGGCCTACGGCTACTTCGGCAGCCGCCACGGTGATGGTGAAAAAGACAAGCGACTGAGCAGCGTAGTCAGGCAAACCTTCGACCACACGGAAGCGAGAGAAAGCCACCAAAGTCAGATTCGCCGCACTCAACATCATCTCCAAACACATGTAGATGATGAGAATATTGCGACGTGCAATGACACCTGCCATGCCGAGCGAGAACAACAAGGCACTGACAATGAGATAATGATTGAGAGTGATCATCAGGCGTCTTGCCCTCCTTTTTCACGCTTGCTCAGGACCACAACACCGACGGTGCCTACCAAAAGAAGGAGGCCAATGGCTTGAAGATGAAATCCGTATTGTTTGAATAAAGTTAAGCCCATCAATTTGGCATCTGGCAGGGTGCCAACTTTGAGGTCATTTGAGATGGTCGGCAAGACGGATGTCTCAGCAGCTTTGTTGAGTGAAAGCGGAGCGTTTTTAAGCGGTGTTTTTCCAAGACTGTAGCTGCTCGAAACAGTGACAATTTGCAGGGCCAAAATGACCGCAAGCACCACACCACCAATCACTGCGGGCAAGTTGGGCTTTTTGCCCTCTTCCGCCTTGATATCCAAGAGCATGATGATGAATAGGAATAGCACCATGACCGCTCCTGCATACACCAAGATCTGAATGGTGCCGATGAAGTAAGCATCCAAACTGATGAAAAGGGCTGCCAGTCCGACGAAACTCATGGCCAAGCACAAAGCACTGGTGACAGGGTTTCGTGCGGTCACCACCAGCAGGCCAAAACCCAAGGTGATAGCAGTGAAAAGATAGAAAAAGAGACTCGGCATGGACTACTTCAGTTCATTCCATTTGTTGACCAGACCCACGCGCATGCCGCCGATTTCATAGAGGCGTTCTTTGTCGTGAACCATCTCTTTCCGGGACTCCCCAGTGATGGCATAATCTTTGCGAAGATAGATGGCTTGCTCGGGACAAACTTCTTCACACATGCCGCAGTAAATGCAGCGGATCATGTCGATTTCGAAAGCTTTGGGGCGCTTTTCCACCTTGGCCCAGGGATCATCGCTGGGGATCTCACCAGGCGTGATTTTGATTGCTTTCGGCGGGCAGATGAACTCGCAGAGTTGGCAACTGACACAACGCTCGCGACCGTGTTCGTCAGTCACCAATGCAGGTGCTCCACGATAATAAGAAGGCAGACTTGCATCCCATTTTTGCTCAGGATACTCCATCGTGACCTTTTCTTCACGCTTCACAATCTGACGAAACGTCCGAATGGCATGAGCCATGGTGATTTTCAGACCTTTGTAGAGAGTGGATAGAAACCACTTCTCATGCCAGGCGAGCTTGGGGCGTTGAACGATGATCGTTGCCATTCGAGTGGGGGTTACTTGATGGGAATCCAGGCCATGATGACGGCTGTCAGGATGACATTGGCGAGAGCGAGCTCGAACATCACGAGCCATCCCAATTTCATGAGTTGATCAAACCGAAACCGCGGCAAAGACCAACGAATCAAGATAAAGAAAAGAATGAAGACAATGATTTTGGCAAAAAAGGTTCCGATGTGAAGAAGCCCGAGCAGCAAAGGAGTGCTTCCTGGCACATAATGAAACTGTAGCCCCGTTAGTTGGGAAAGCACGGGAGCGAATGGAATGCTCCATCCACCGAGGAAAAAGGTCACTGCGAGACCTGAACCGATGATCATGGCTGCGTATTCCCCCATGAAAAACAACGCAAACTTCATCGAGCTGTATTCCGTGTGATATCCGGCCACGAGTTCGGTTTCACACTCGGCAAGGTCAAAAGGAAGACGATTTGTCTCCGCAAACATCGAAACGGTGAAAACACAGAAGGAAATGAAGATTGGGACGAGCAAAATCCAGCGCCCGAAATTCCAGCCGTTTTGCCATGGAGCACTGTCACCCCAGAATGGCAGCAGCAACCATCCATTGGCATCTTGCGAGGCGGCCATTTTGGAAAGATTCAGATCTCCAAAAATCATCAGCACCGGGATGATCGAAAGGCCCAAAGAGAGCTCATAAGAGATCATTTGAGCGGAAGAGCGCACACCACCGAGGAAGGGATATTTTGAATTAGACGCCCAACCGGCCAGAACAATGCCGTAAACACCCAGGGAGGCGATGGCAAAAATGAAGAGTGGGCCGACATTCAGATCGGCGATCACCGACTTGACGTTTTCGGTGAAACCCGGCAGGCCAGCCCAAGCGAGGAGACCATTGAGGTCTGAAAGCTGCAATTCGCTGCCGAAGGGGAGCACCACGCAAGTGAGCAAGGCTGGAACCATGGTCAGCGCTGGGGCCAGCCAGTAGTAGAACTTGTTCACGGAGTCGGGCGTGAAATCCTCCTTGAGAAAGAACTTCAGGCCGTCAGCCAAAGGCTGCACGAGGCCACCAATGCCGAGGATCTGGATGTCTTTTTTGAATCCGAACAGCGTCAGCGGAATGCCGGTGCGGTTGGGACCGACACGATCTTGGATCACCGCCGAAAAGCGCCTTTCTGCGTAAACAGAATAGGCCACAAGGGGGAGGATGACCAGAAAGGTCAGGAAGACGATCTTCAGCACCGAGGTGATGAGAAAGGCGATGTCAAAACTGGCGAGTAGAGCTGCCATGCGGGCTTATCATTATCAGGATGGCTTTACGACGGGCAACCCGAATTTGTGAAAAATTTCACAAGCGTTCTTCAAGTTGCGTTTTTCCACATTCATGAATTGCGTTTTGGACTGAACTTACTCTTGAGCCAGGATGGCCTTGAGACCCGCGAAGAAATTGGTGTTTTCCTCCTGAGTTGGCGTCTCTTTCATATGCTTGGTGTAGTCCATTTCATCCACATAGGTGCGGTCCAATTCATCTAAAAAAGGACTGGGCAATTCCGTCTGACGCTGCCCCCATTTCATTCGATAACGCACGTAACTGATCGTTAGCCGCTGTCGAGCACGCGTGATTCCGACATAAAAGAGACGTCGTTCTTCATCAACTCGTCCCTCTTCATAGCTGCGTTTGTGGGGCAGGATCCCCTTTTCCAAACCCGGCAGATAGACGATGGGAAACTCCAGTCCCTTACTCGCATGAAGAGTGATTAGGCAGACCCCTTTTTTCTTCTCGATGTCATCTTTGTCTTCACGTTCATCGTTGAGTGAAATCTCATCGAGAAAACCGGCGAGGCCTTCCTTGCGATTGCGCTCTTGATAATTGCTCATCTGGGTCAGGAACTCGGATAATCCGTGTTCCCAAGCATGGAATTCTTCGGGCTTTTTGGAGAGCTTTTGCAGATACTCCACATATTCCACCTCTTTGAGCAGAGCCTCCGTCATGGTCACGAGGTCCGTGCCCTGCGCGCTCGCCGAGGCAGCATACTTGGTGATCACGTTGGTGAAGGTCCGCACGGCGTTGCGCGATTTTTCAGGGATTTGACGGAGAAAGTCAGGGTCACAGAGGGCAACCCAGATGCTGTATTGCTTTTCCATGCTGCGATCACGCGCCAGTTCGGCTGTCGCCCCACCAATGCCACGTGTGGGTGTGTTTAAAATGCGCAGCAGAGCAATGTCATCGTGAGGGTTGTGCAGCACGGTGAGGTAGCTGAGCGTGTCCTTGATTTCACGTCGGTCAAAAAAGCTGCGCGCGCCCACCACACGATACGGGATCTTTCTTTGCCGAAAAGCCTGCTCAAGGATTCGACTCTGATCATTGGTCCGGAAAAGAACCGCATAGGATTCCCAGGGTTCCTTGTTCGAAAAGAAACCCTGCTCGACTTCTTTCGCGATCATTTCAGCCTCTTCGACATCTTCTTCGGTGGCGATCAAGCGCACCAAATCATTGCCGACATTGCGGCTCCAGAGTGACTTCGGACGCCGACCAACGTTGTTTTTGATCAGGCTATTCGCAGTGTGTAGGATCGGCGTGGTGGAGCGATAGTTTTCCTCCAGCTTCACCACGGTTGGGTTGGGGAAAAAGTTCTCAAACTCCGTGATGTTTGTGATCTCAGCCCCGCGCCAGCCATAGATCGACTGATCGTCATCTCCCACCACACATACGTTGTAAGGAGGCGGTGTCAGCGCACGCAACAGCCGCATTTGCAGCGAGTTCGTATCCTGGAACTCATCGACCATGATGAAGCGATGACGCTGATAAAGTTCCTTCTGCACCACAGGTGTCTCTTCCACGAGTTTCACGCCGAGGCAGAGCAAATCATCAAAGTCCATCGCATTGAGCGCTCGCATCTCGTCAGCATACTTTTCAGCGATGGCTGGCATGAGATCCTTGGTCGGGTCCCCCAACTCCTCATTGTTATTCTTGGCTTTGCTGATGCGCGAGAGAGCCACCTGCGGATCCATCGTTTCCTCTTTGATCAGCAGGCTTTTCAGCACTCGTTTCATGAGGCTGATTTGATCGTTCTGAGAATAGATCACGAAGTTCTTCTTGTAGCCCACATGCTCGGCAAATTCACGCAGAAGCTTGGCACAAAAGGCATGGAAGGTCCCCAGGACCACCTTCTTTCCCAAACCATCCCGAACCATGTCCTTCACACGTTCACGCATTTCGGCGGCCGCCTTGTTGGTGAAGGTAACGGAGAGGATGTGTTCCGGTTTGATGCCTTCGCTGATCATGAAAGCGATGCGTGCGGTCACCACACGAGTTTTGCCTGTGCCCGCTCCAGCCAAGATCAACAGAGGCCCATGAATGTGCGTCGCTGCTTGTCGCTGCTGGGGATTTAAAGTGCCGGTGAATCCGCTCATGATGACTCTTCGTTTTCAGCAGGTCGCGCAGGCTTGCAAGTCAAAGTCCACGCCTTTCC
>JAIXVB010000752.1 GCA_027483245.1 Verrucomicrobiaceae bacterium
ACCTTGCACATCCAGCTTTGAAGCGAGTTGGATCCATTCAGAGACGGTCATGGTGCCTTCTTTGCAGAGAGCCTGCATGAAGGCCTTGGGAAACGCGGCGAGTTTGGGCATGAGATGAATGGGCTTGAGGAGTTCGTGTGGACAGACTTGGCGTTAGGCGGGGTTGGGGATCGTGGTGCTGTCCTTGGGCGGATTGCGGCCGATGAAGGGGTGCTGCTCGAGATCCACGACCTGGCCACTGATCGGGCCGCTTTCATCGGCCAGCCAGTAGATCGCGGCGGCGGCGATTTCCTCAGGCCAGAGGATGCGACCGGCGGGCGCATAGACCTTGGGCAGATCCGCATACCAGTCCTCGCGCAGACCGTGTTCACGTTTGCGTTTCGCTTCGTTCTCGGTCAGCACCCAGCCGGGATTGATCTGATTCACCCGCACCCCATCCTCACGCATCAGGGTGTCGCCCAGATTACGAGTCAGCGTCATCAGCGCGCCTTTGGAAACGGAGTAAGGCATCAGATTGGGTTCGCCACTCCAGGCGTTCACGCTGCCGATGTTCAGCACACAACCGCGCACTTTGCGCAGCTCAGGCAGGGCCGCTTTGATGAGTGCAAAGGGGGCCAGGGTATTGACCTCCAGCATCTTTCGGAAAAAGGCGAGATCGGTGGTGTGCAGGTTCGCGGCGACGACCATGGCGGCATTGTTCACGATGGCATCGAGCCGACCAAAGGTTTGCACGGCCAATTCCACGAGCCTAGTTGGGCAGCCCTCTTGAGTGAGGTCTTCGACATGGGCCACGGCTTTGTCCGCCCCGATCTCGGCGACGACTTCAGCCGCAAGGTCGGCTTCCAAACCATGGATCACCACGCGGGCACCCTCGTTGACACAGCGTTTCGCGATGGCTTTGCCGATGCCGGTGCAGCTTCCAGTGATGAGGATGACTTTGTGTTCGAGGCGCATGAGGGGTGGGGAAGGGGAGATTTCTGGCCGATGATAAACGAAGTCTGTCTGGCAATGCCACGACAAAGACTATGTGAAATGCGCCCGCGAGTGTTTTGATGCGTCGAGCCTGCAATGGAGTGTTCACCCCATTGTGAAGAAGGGGGGAGTCGCCACCATCAAGGCTTGTATGATGAAAAAGCGTCTTTGTGGCATGGCTCGATGGGTTTTAGGCGGTCTGATCATGACACTGGTATTGATCGGCTGTGCCTCCAGTCAGCAGCGACAGGCCAAACGTGCGCGTGAGCATGCCTTCATCGCCTATTGGCCTCCGCCGAAAGGCAGTGAGGGCCTGCGATTGGCCGTGAAGGACAACATCGACATGCAAGGGCTCGTGACATCCGCAGGCTCGGAGTATTTGGCCAAACACAACGCCCCTGCCAAGCGTGATGCTCCCTGTCTAGCACTGGCAAGAGCGCGCAACGTGCGGATCGTGGGCAAGACCAATCTCACGGAGTTTGCGGTGACGGTCTCGGGTGAAAATCGTTTCTTTGGCAGCCCTCGGAGTCGCCTGGATGGAACGAATGAAGTGATCCCTGGCGGTTCATCGAGTGGCTCTGCCGTGGCCGTGGCGACCGGCATGGCGGACGTGGCCTTTGGCACGGACACGGGTGGGTCCATTCGTGTGCCTGCGGCCTGCTGCGGTGTTTATGGATTGAAGACGACGTATGGTCTCGTTCCCATCCAAGGCGTGTTCCCCATCTCTCCCAAACATCTCGATACGGTGGGTCCTCTGGCGCGCAACATTCGGCAACTGGTGCAGGGCATGGATCTGCTCGATGAAGGGTTTGCCACGCGTTATCGTCAAGCCGTAGCGGACCAGCCCTCGGCCCGACAGATCACCATTGGTCGCCTGTATTTGGATGGCACGAATCCTGAGATTGATCGGGCTCTGGATGCTGCGCTGAAGGCCAAGCGTTTCAAAGTCATCAAACTCACCCAGAGCTTTCAGGCCAAGTGGAAGCAGGCCGAGAAGGATGGCAAGGTCGTCGCTTTGGCCGATGCCTGGATCAATGATGCTCAATACACGAACAAGAAGGGTGTGAGTCTGTTGACCAAGCTCGTGGTGAGTTCAGGCGAGCTGAATTATCGGAGTGGGTATCAAGAGGCGCTGAAACGCAAAGCGGCCTGGCAGCGCGAGTTGCGTCGTGTTTTCCGCCAAGTGGATTTCATTGCGGTCCCGACCCTTCAGGGCTTGCCTCCGAAGATGCCTTTCTGGGGATCGGATGCGGTGTTTGAATGGCGTGTCTTTGACATGCAAAACACCGTCGGAGTCAATTTTGCAGGCAATCCCGCTTTGGCAGTGCCGATCCCCATGGCGGCACAAGGCGAGGTGATTCCGATGACGAGCCTGCAGATCGTTGGTCCACGTTTGAGTGAGGCTAAACTCTTGAATGTGGGGCGTCTGCTCGAACCCAAATCTTAACGATCATGTCCCTGTCTTTCTCTTTTCGTTCCCTTTTAGCCATCGCTCTGCTGCAACTCATGGGGGCCGCTGTCTGGTCTCAGACGGTCGCAGAACAAATGGTCCTGGGTGATCAATTCGATCGTGTCTTTCAAGCTGACAAAGCGCTTCGGCATTACCTGCCTGCCCAACAACTCGACCCCAAGAACGTGCCTCTGATGCTGCGCATTGCTCGGCAGTATCGGCACTTGATGACGGATGCGACGAACGATGCGGAGAAACTCCGGCTGGGTGGTATCGCCCTGGATTATGGCAAGCGAGCAGCGGCCTTGGCTCCGAATGATTCAGAGGCCCAGCTATCGCCTGCCATCACCTATGGAAAGATGCTTTCGCTTCAAGGGAGCAAGGAACAAGTGCAGGCTTCACCCCGCATCAAAGTGGCAGCGGATAAGGCCCTTCGACTCGATCCGCGGAATGATGTGGCCTGGCATGTTTTAGGGCGCTGGCATCAAGTCCTGGCCAACATCAGTGGGCTCAAGCGAACGCTGG
Organism: Verrucomicrobiaceae bacterium; assembly: GCA_027483245.1. Classification (GTDB taxonomy): domain Bacteria; phylum Verrucomicrobiota; class Verrucomicrobiia; order Verrucomicrobiales; family Verrucomicrobiaceae; genus Prosthecobacter. The sequence goes on from JAIXVB010000752.1 coordinate 2,948, forward strand.
GAGGGATGCTCTATGGCACGCTTCCAGTCACGACCAATGAAGCTGCTGTGGCGTGTTTTGACAAAGCGATTGCCATCAATCCCAAGCGTCTGCGTCATTACATCGAGTTAGGCCGAACCTATGCGCAGATGGGCAAGAACGCCGAGGCGCGCCTGTTCCTCGAGAAAGGTCTGGCGATGCCTAACTTAGAGCATGACGACCGCGAACTGAAGCATCGCGGACGCGAAGCTCTGGCGCTGCTGCCGTAAAGGTGGTCCGGGAAAGTGGCCGGCAGAGTCCCTCAGCGGTCGTGCCGAATCTGTCTCGACACTAGAATACAGGATTCACAGGATGGGACAGGATTTACCAATCTGAACAATCCTGTTCATCCTGACAATCTTGTTAATCCTGTGATGAAGCCGCCGACCACTTGGGCAGATCCGCGAGGGTGCCGTCGATGAACGTGTGGTGCCAGAGTTGAGTCGCCACCACGGCGGCGAGGCCCATTTCAATTGAGAGACGGGGCAGGGAGCCGACGCGCAGTTCACGAAAGGCCTTCCGCCAATGCTGCACTTGAGCCACGTCGAAGTAACCGGTGCGACGCAGCGATTCATCGCTGAGTAGTTCGCGGACAAACTTGGGTTCAGGATCAATGTGAAAGCTGTCCAGCGGAGCGCGGAAGATGACTTTGTGGCGACGTGCAATCTCCTTCGGTAGCCAGCGCTCGGCGACGAGACGCAGCAGATGTTTGTCACGGAAACCGTTGAGCTTCCAGCGTGGATGCAGCTTGGCGGTGAAGTCGAAGACGTCTTCATCGAGAAAAGGATAACGCACCTCCACCGAAGAGTTCATGGCCACACGATCCCCTTTGGCTTGCAGCAAATGACCTGCCAGCGTGACACGTGCACCGACCCACAGACTGCGATTCAGCGGACTCCAGTGCTTCGCGCGTTCCAGATTCATGCCGAGCTCTTGCCAAGGCTGGGCGTTTGCCAGAACCTCGCGCATCGGCTCGCCGTAAAAGCGCAGTTTGGAAAGCGCTAGGACACCGTAGCTATCGATCCACGCATTCGGTCCACCCACGGCCTCTTCCCACTGGCGTCGGCTGGTGGCGGGATAATGCGGCACTTTGTTCAGCCGCAGAAAGGCACGCCGTGTCATGTCGCTCAAGCGCAGCCCTGGGATACCGTCCATCGCACCAAAGATCTTGGCGATTTTATACCAAGGATAACCCGCCAACCATTCATCGGCCCCTTCACCGGTGAGCACCACCTTTTGACCATTGGCATGGACTCGCCGCGCCAGCATGAGCAGCGCTGCGCAGGAGGTGTCGATCACGGGAGCCTCGGCGGCTTGAATGAGTTCGGGGTAGGTGTCCAGCGCGTCATGGGCGCGGAACTCCTGAATCATGGGTGGCTTTGTGCCGATGTGTTTGGCCGAGAGATTGGCGGCGCTGAGTTCATCGAGCGCAGGATCATCGACTCGAATGGTGTAGGTGTTGATGGCGGTGCCTTTGAGCTTGCAGGCCATCGCCACGATCATGCTGGAGTCCAGTCCACCCGAGAGATAAGCGCCCACGGGGACATCGGCACGCAGTCTTTTGTCCACCGCCTTGAGCAGGAGATCTTCAAACTCATCCACCAGCTTGCGTGGGTCCGTTGTGGGATCTTCATCGCCCGCATTCGGAAAATCCATGGTCCAGTAAGCACGGTCCTGGATGGGTTCGGCCTCCCCCGGACTGATTTGCAGATAATGCCCGGCGCGCAAAAGATGAATGCCTTCAAAACAGGTCGCGGGTCCTGGCATGGCACCAAAGGTGAAGATGTGATCCAGGCCTCTCAGATCAGCCTTTGCCTGCACCATGCCCGAGGCCAGCAGTCCTTTGATCTCAGAGGCAAACAGCAGCCAATCTCCCTGACGAGTCCAATACAGCGGTGAGATGCCAAAGCGATCGCGCCCCAAGGTGAGCTGATGCCGATGCACATCATAAAGGGCCACGGCAAACTGACCACGCAGTCGCTCAAACATGCCTTCACGACTCTCCTCCCAGAGATGGGGAATGATCTCCGTGTCGCAGTGGGTGTGCAGGTGATGACCTCGCCCGACGAGTTCCGCACGTTTCTCTGGGAAATCAAAGAACTCTCCGTTGAAGACGGTATAGGCGCTCTGGTCCTCATTGTGCATGGGCTGCTGACCATCGGCCAAACCCACGACGCTCAGTCGCCGGGAAGCCAACGCCACACCGGGTCGATGCAAAAAGCCCTCTTCATCGGGCCCGCGATGAAACAACGCACGCCCCATTCGTTCGACCATGCCTTCGGGCACCGTTCGCCTACCGGCCAAGTCCATCATGCCAGCAATGCCACACATGCCGCCTGCTATCGTTCGGGCCAGGGGTCGGAGGCAAAGGTTATCTGCCCAGGTAGGGTTAGACCCCATGCGCTGGAGCCTGTGGAGGGCGATGATCCATCGACTCTGCGCAAATCCTCCGACAGTTCTTTCCTGCGATGGGCGTTGGTAGGGACATGATGAACTCTCGTTTCGTTTTGCTATGTGGAGTGTTGGGTGTTGCGTTTCAGGCGATGGGGCAGACGGCTGCACCGTTGCGGGCGGGGGCGGCGGCGGTGGACATCACTCCGCAGGATTTTCCGATGAACATGCCGGGTGGTTTCTCGGCCAACATGGCCGAGGGCGTGCACGATCCGTTTCATTCTCGGGCCCTGGTGCTGGATGACGGAGCGGTGTCTCTGGCGATGGTCGTGGTGGATAATTTGGGCGCGGGGCCCGATGTGCTGAAGGAGGCGAAAACGTTGGCCTCTGAGAAGACGGGCATTCCGGTGGAGAGGATGCTGATCAGCTCCACCCACACGCACAGCGGGCCTTCTCTGAACACCCGCAGTCCTCAGGCTGCGGCCTATTATCGGCGTTTTGTGAGTGGGGTCGCGGACTCGATCATTCAGGCTCATGCGGCTCGGAAACCAGCGGCGGTAGGCGCAGCAGCGCATCCGCTGGCGGAGGAGGTGTTCAATCGACGCTGGTTCATGAAGGAGGGCAAAATGCCGCTGAATCCCTTTGGCCGACTGGATCGGGTGAAGATGAACCCGGGCACGAATCCAGAGGTGATCGATCGTCCGGCGGGTCCCACGGATCCAGACATCAGCGTTCTTTCCGTGCAGGATCTGAAGCGCAAACCGTTGGCGCTGTTTGCGAACTACTCGCTGCACTATGTTGGTGGGGCACCGCAGGGGCAGATGTCGGCGGATTACTTCGGTGAATTTGCGCGGCTCATGCCTTCACGTTTGCGGGCTGAGGATGGCTTTGTGGCGATGATGTCCAATGGCACCTCTGGGGACATCAACAACATTCCTTTCAACGTGACACGGCCTCCGCGTGAGCCTTTTGAGCAGATCCGAATCGTGGCCCAAAAGGCCGCGGATACGGCGTGGCTCGCGCATCGGAAAATTGAGAAACATCGCTCAGACGTGCGCCTGGGCATGAAGCAGCGGGAGGTGGTGCTGAAGTATCGGCGTCCGTCCGCGCAAGAGGTGGCTGAGGCCCAAGCGGTGCTGGCGGTGAAGGACAAGGACGCGATCGAGAAACTGCCACGCTTGGCGCAGAATTACGCCCGCAATACCGTGGCGGCAGCGGAGCGGCCTGAGGAGACGCTGACAGTGATCGTGCAGGCGATCCGCATCGGTGACATCTCGGTCTGTGCGATTCCGTTTGAGACCTTTGTTGAGATCGGGCTGGATTTGAAAAAGCGCAGCCCATTCCCTCAAACCATCGTGGTCGGACTGGCGAATGCACGGCATGGCTACCTGCCCACGCTTGAACAGCACAAGTTGGGCGGCTATGAGACTTGGCTCGGCACGAATCAGGTCCAAGAGGACACCTCAGTGATCCTGACCAAACATCTGCTTGAGATGCTGGCGGAGCTGAAAGGCGAGTGAGGGCGTGTCGCGGCGCAGGGATCAGTAAAGCTCCACGGGAGAGCGTTTGCCATCTTCCACACTTTTGTTCTGGGCCAGTTCTTCACCGAGAGTGGCGACGCGCAGATCCCAGATCTCGCGGTTGATTTTGGCAAAGCGGTCGAGGTTGAAGGGATCTGGAGCGACGAGGCGTTTCTTGGTCTTCTCAATGCGCATGAGAGCATCGTGAAGAATGGGGGCCTCGACCCCTTCGAGGTGGATGCGCGCTTGTTCGACCATTTCCAGGCGATGGCAGATCATGACGAGGTCATTGCCCGCACGGACGGCTTCTTGGATGGCCTGTTCAAAGGTGACTTCATTGAGAATGGCACCCATATCCAGGTCATCGGTCATGGCGAGACCTTCAAAGCCGAGTTTGTCACGCAGAAGCTTGGTGCAGACATTGTGGCTGAGGCTAGCGGGCCAGCGTGGGCGGTCGGGATCGTAGGCCGTGTAGTTGCTGTGGCAGGTCATGACGCTGTCAATCTCTGGCAGCAGCGCCGTGTAGGGGAGCAGTTCGGACTCGAGCATCTGTTCATGGCTCTTGCCAATGACGGGCAGGAATTCATGGGGATCACACTCGGCGGGACCGTAGCCAGGGAAGTGTTTGGCACAGCTCAGGATTCCCTCACCACGCATGGCTCGGTTAAAGACACCCGCGTTGTTGATGACTTGCTGAGGATCGCGGCCCCAGCAGCGGCCCTTGAGGGAATTGTCAGCGGTGTCATCGTAGGAGATGTCGAGGACAGGGCAGAGGTCGAGATTGAAACCAAAAAGGCGCAGGATCTGACCGGTGAGTTTGCCGTGCTGTTTGATCAGTTTCATGTCCCCTTTGTCGCGCAGGGACTGGGCATTGGGCGGTTCTTCGCCAATCAACCGCAGCCGGGAGACACGACCGCCTTCTTGGTCGATGGTGATGAAGGGCTCGATGTGGGAAAGATCGCGCAGGTCATCGATCAGCTTCCGCAGTTGTTCCGGCGAGACGATGTTGCGGCCAAAAAGGATGAAGCCACCGGGTTGGAGCTTTTTAAAGCGAGCGGCGGTTTCGGAGTCGAGTTCAGGACCGGGGACGCCGGTGAGGAGGAGTTGGCCGAGGTGAGCGGAGGACATGGGGGAATCGGTGTGCAGTCTTCAGTATTCAGGGATCAGTCTTCAATCAGTCTTCAGAGTGCAGTTCTCAGGTTTTAGGCGGCAGTCAAGTGGGGGCTTATTTTTGCAAGTGGGAGAGCAGCGCCAGCACGCAGGCGGAGGCGAATTCTGGGGCATTGATCTCGCAGTCCATTTCCATCACGGGGATGCTGGGGTGGAGGTGAGATTTCAGCGAGGTGAAGAGGGCAGTGTCGGCGGCGGGATCGTGGAAAGGTTTGCCTGGGGCACTGATGACGCTGATGGCGCGCAGGGGGAGCAGGACGGTGACGGGGCCGGTGTAGGCGTTGAGTTTTTCGGCGAGGATGCGGCCCAGTTCGGTGTTCTCCTCGGGCGTGGTGCGCATGAGGGTGATCTGCGGATTGTGCTGATAAAAAAGGCGGCCTTTGAACTTCTCAGGAATGCTGGTGGGCTCGCCAAAGTTCACCATGTCCAGGCAGCCGGGGGTGACGATGGCTGGGGTGGCGGTTTTGCCAGCGGCTTCGAGGCGATGTGGGCCCGCATTGAGCACGCCGCCGACGAGTTCATCCGCCCATTCGGTGGTGGTGATGTCCAGCACGCCGGAGATGAGGCCACTTTCGATGAGGCTTTCCATGATGCGACCGCCTGTGCCGGTGGCGGCAAAAACGAGCACTTCATAGCCAGCGGCTTCGAGTTGCTGCTTGGCGGCATTCACGCATTCAGTTGTGTTGCCAAACATGGAGGCGGCGATGAGCGGTCGGTCCTCTGCGACGGGCGGTTCGATCTCGACCATGCCGCAGATGGCCCCAGCGGCGCGGGCGAGCAGCGTGCGAGAGAGGCGATTGATGCCGGAGACATCGACGATGCTGGGGATCATGACGATGTCCTTGGTGCCGACGTAGGGCGCGACATTGCCTGCGGCCAGGGTGGAGACCATGACTTTTGGAAAACCGATGGGCAGGGCGCGCATGGCGCTGGTGCTGATGGCGGTGCCTCCACCTCCACCCAGGGAAATGACACCCTGAATACGGCCCTGGCTGACTAGGCTGCTGAGCAACTGCGCGCTGGCAGCAGCCATGGCCGTGACGGCCTCCCCACGATCTCTTCTGGCGACGATGCCGGTCCAATCAAGTCCACCCGCTGCGGCGACTTCTTCCCGTGAGATGTCAGGAGTGAGGGTCGGTGGGGAGCCGCTGCCGGTATCGATCAGCAGGGGCTGGTGCCCGCGCTGACGGATGAGTTCTGCCACGTAGGCATGTTCAGTCCCTTTGGTATCGAGTGTGCCGAGAACGGCGATGGTGGCCATGATGTGCGCGTTTTAGCCGAAAGCGCGCCTCGTCGTCAAGACACAGAGAACCGCATCTGACTATCTGAAAGCAACCTTCATGCCTGACTCTTGGCCTGCCAGGCTTTCCAGCAGCTAATGAAACCTTTAGCAAAGTCCTGCGGACGAGCTTCCACCCATTGCGTGATGAGTTCTGGCGTGAACCATTCTCCACAGGCCACTTCTTCGGGCAGACATTTCATCGGGCCGTTGTGACGGGCGATGTGCAGCTCGACAAATTCATGGTCTGTGTGCGTGCCTGCGGGCAGTTGCGCCGCCAGTTCTGTGCTAGTGATCGTCAGGCCCACTTCCTCACGCGTCTCACGGATGGCACAGTCGGCGTAGCTTTCGCCGACATCGAGGTGCCCGGCAGCGCTGCTGTCCCACTTCAAAGGCGACACGTCTTTTAAATGCGAGCGCTTTTGGAGATAGATGTCGCCCCGGCTATTGATCACAAACACATGCACCGCCCGGTGCAGCAGACCACGCGCGTGGACTTCACCTCGGGTGAGCTGGCCCGTGACTTCATTGCGCTCATTGACCACGTCGAAGAGCTCGCTGGCTTTTTGACCTGCATCGGCGCTGGTGCGCTGCTCATACCAGCGGGAGAGATTGACCCACTGAAGCACGGAGAGCTCTTCGGCGCGCAACGTGACGGGCATTTGCAGGTATTCGGTCAGGGCCGTCCAGCCGCTATCGGCAGTTGCACGCAGGAGTTTTGTCATCTGCTTGCGACCCGGGC
>JAIXVB010000232.1 GCA_027483245.1 Verrucomicrobiaceae bacterium
CACCAACAGGACGGCAAGAGCAGACAGGAGACGGATCATGGGCTTGTTCATAACGGCAGATTGAAAATTGGAGACCTTGATTGTGTTCTGAAAATCTCCCCGCATCCAGCCCCTCCTTCAGGCGGCTGACTTGAATACTCCGATTCTTTATCAGGCCTCAGGTTAGAAAGCCGCTGTGAAATAGCGGTCAACTTCGACACGCCGATGGCGGCAACCTCCCCTGGGGCCAAGGCCAGACCCCGATCAAGGAAGTGCTGCAACTGATGAGCAAAGAGAAGTGGACCTTCCCCGCCGAGATCGAGCTGGAATACAAAATCCCCGAAGGCTCTGACGCCGTGAAGGAAGTGGCGAAGTGCGTGCAGTATTGCAGAGAGGCGCTGGCTTAAGCGTCGCGCAGTTCTGAAACTCTCATGGCTCGCCCTCCCATTGGCCTTTGGATTGTAGCTGAGCTTTGATCGTGGCGAGTTGAGGTAGAGGCAGGGGTGCGAAAAACTCTCCCCTCGCTTCGGTCAGCATCTTCAGTCGTGCCAACTCCTTGAGTTCGTCGTCGTTGGCCTCCTTGCGAATCTTCTTCTCGATCAACTCGGCCTTATGTGTCGAGGTCTGTTCCCAGTTGGTTGTGATCGCGGACAAATCCTGATCTGACAACTCGGTGGAACTCGAACTAGCCAAATCCAAAGCGCTGCTGTTGGGCATGCCGTTCATCGATTTTTTCGGCTTTCTTGGTAACGGAAGCCGAGAAAGGGAGCCTGCTTGGTGAACTTGGCTCGCTTTGCTGTTTCAACATCAAGCAAAAGCCGTTTCGATCTCTCCTCCTCTTCTACTTTCTCCCGATTCAGAGTCAGAATGTATTGAAAGTCCTCACCAGCTTCCACCTTCTCGTGTAGAAAGTTCAGGCACTGCACCAGAGTGTCCTGATCAACGTCGAAAATATTGTCGTGCAGTAGGAAACGCGGGTGCTGTGCCTGAGTGCAGGAAGCAAACATCAACGCGGTGTCATAGATAAAGACCATCGTCCGATCCACACTGTGACTTCCGTCGTCCTGAATCCGCATCTCAAAATCCAACGGGTATTTAACGCCAACATTGGAACTGATGTGCATGGCAAAGGAGGCATTGCGATTGCCCATCACTCGTTCGTGAATAGCCACAACTGCAGCGTTCATGGACGTTTCAATCTCCTTATGATCATGAAGCTGCTTGCGAAGAGCATCCAAAGCCATCTGCCTCTCGCTCTTTAAATCTTCCTTCCGCTGCTCTGCTTCATTGAACTGATCGTAAAGAGCACTGCGTCGGTAGTAATCCTGCTGTTTGTGATGAGCCACACTCAGTCCAGCGCTCAACTCCTTGAGTGTGCCGCGACGGTCGATTTGTGCCACCAGCGCACTGTGCTGATCGGACAATAAACGAATCTTTTCTGTCAGTTCACGTTGTTCGGCTTCCAGTCGGGTCAACTCGTCCTCCCGCAGTGATCGCTGAAAAGATTCGATCTCGGCCTTGAATGCTTTCGCCTGTTCCAGCGACTTGGTGACCAAATCGCCAAGACCTGCTTTGACACGATCATAGACGATTTTCAAATCAGTCTCGTCGATCGTTTCCATCTGCGGAATGGCACGAATTTGATCAATCTGATAACTTACACCTTTTCGATGGGCTCGGAGGCTGGTGAGTTTGGTTTCCAGCTCATTTATATCACCTTCGACTTGAGCAAATGCTGGCTCGGCCTTTAGAGCTTGGAGGCCAGCTTCGATCATCTGCACTTCCTGCTGTGATTGGTTGAGTTCAGCCTTGATGTCGGCGACGCGGTGTTGTCCCCTCTCTGTCAGATCGGCCCTCAGTCTTGTTAAGACCTTAGATTGGCTCTCCAATTCCCTTATTCGCTCAAGCAGAATTCGATAGTTGGCCACCTCCAATCCCATCAAGAAAAGGTGTGGCATGCGGTCCGGCGGAGCAATTTTGTCCGACGGCATCGTGCGCAGGATGTCGGAGAACTCGGAAGCCTCATCTCGCATGAGAAGACTCATCAGGCTACGAAAGCTGCTAAATCCAGTGTGTGAGGCCTTGCTGAACATCAAATCACCAAGATAGCGAGTGGCTTCCCCGAGGTTGCCGAACTGGATCGCTTGACCATTCCTGACGATGATGGGTTCCTGAGGGTGGGCGATGGCCCTGCGTATTTCCAACGAATGACCATTGATGGTGAGGGCGAGGATTATGACAAGGTCATCAGGCAGCTTGTCTCTTGGAATGAGGGCAACCCTTGTGTCTGTAAATTCACGGAGAAGTGCAAAGTGCAGAAACTCCACCGACAGACTCTTGCCAACACCGTTGACCTTCCTCCCTTGCGTCTGCCCATCTTCCCACTTCTCACCAAGAATCAAATTGATCCCTGTAAAGAATTCAATCGGCTTAAATAGCTTTGGCTCGGAGGAGAGTCTGTGCAGGCGGAGCATCATGACGATAGTTTGTAGATGTAGGGAGCCTTGAAATCAATCACGCCGACAGAATGAAGGAAAATGAGAGCAAACATTATGGGGCGAGATCGATTCACACCCCGCTTACCAAGATGTGAGGCAATCTCGCTTAGCGAGAGCCTTCCATCCTGGGCTTTGTCGAGGCGCTTCAGGATCAAGTAGCCTACATGCACCATGGACGACTTGAGGGGTTCATCTTTGGAGATGAGCGAAGTCATATGGTTGGATTTGGGAAGACGTTGCACCGCCCGAACTCGTCGGCGAGGAAGTAACGAACAGCCTGCTCTTCGCAATCTCGCCCCGCCTTGTGCTCTCGCTCTACAAGATGAGAGACAATCGATTCGAACGCCTGCCTCGCATCGTTGCCGTGGTTTTCCAATGCAGAAAGGCTCTTCTCCCGAAGCCAAGCCGCACAGCGAGGTGCTCTTGCTGCATCGTAACCTACGGCTTGGCGTGCCTCCTGGACAGCACGGTAGCAGGTGACGTTGTTGAGAAACTGGCGCTTTAGAAACTCTGCATGTGCTTTGAATCGTTCGAGCTTGCCAGGAGCATCCGGCTTGAACTAAGGCAGGTTGTTCGGGTCGGGTGTGGTTTCTGAGATGTAGCGAATAATGGAGATGATCGCCTCGACGGTCTGATCAACACCCATTTGAAGCGCTTGGCCTAGCGGCTTCAGTTCTTGACGAATCAATCGCAGTGCTGCGTCTTGCTCGGTGATCCCGAGATTCTGAATGCGTTGCAGCAAAGTCCCAAGATCAATTCTGTCATTGTCAGAATCGAACGGGAACCCCGCCAATTGTTTGGTGAAGTTCGCCTCGGACGCCGTCTTGGTTATGAAAGGGTAAACAAAGACGAGTCGAGTAAAACGAGAGCGGTGATTCTCAATAAAAGAAGTCAGCGTCTTTCTGATCTTTGCTGCGGTCATCGTGCTTGTAACCTGCACGGCGATTCGATTTGAACTATCCTCAAGATCAAATGAATCCTGATTTATGGACACACTCCAGTTGGCGTTAGTCAAAGACCACCCGTAAAGCTGACACAACAAGTCACGGAAGAAATTCTCGATCTCGATATTCCCATCCAAATGGCGGATAGCAGCGTTCGCACGGAAGTCCGCATCCAGACGGCCAAACCATTCTTTGGCTTCTGTCAGGTTGGACTGTCGTTGTATCGCCATGACGTTTGGAAACGTGTGTGCCGGTCGATGTGTTACTAACGATGATACTCCTGCAAAGCCCGGACCTGCACCTCACTCCCTTGCAGTGACTTGATCGCCCGCAGGGCGGCATCAGCCCCACGGAGCGTGGTCATAATCGGAATGCGGTTTTGCATGGCGGCGGTGCGGATTTTCACTTCGTCCTCGCGGGGGTTTTTGCCGCTGGGGGTGTTGATCACGAGGGCCATGTCCTTGTTCTTCATCAGGTCGATGACGTTCGGGCGCTGACCTGAGGCGAGCTTGGGCAGGATGTTGACCGGGATGCCGGCGGCGGTGATGACGCTGCTGGTGCCTGCGGTGGCGTAGAGGGTGAAGCCGAGGTCGGCGTAACCTTTGGCGATGCGGACGACGTTGGGGCGGTCGGTTTCTTTGACGCTGATGAAGACGTTGCCTTTGGTGGGCAGGGTGCCGCCGGCGGCCATCTGGCTCTTGGCGAAGGCCATGCCGAGGTCGTAGTCGATGCCCATGACTTCGCCGGTGCTCTTCATCTCAGGGCCGAGGATGATGTCCACGCCGGTGAACTTGCTGAAGGGGAAGACGGCTTCTTTGACGCTGTGATGCTTCGGAATGACTTCTTCGGTGAAGCCGAGTTCCTTCAAGGTCTTGCCGGCCATGATCTTGGCGGCGAGCTTCGGCAGCGGGATGCCGATGGCTTTGCTGACGAAGGGCGCGGTGCGGCTGGCACGTGGGTTGACTTCGATGACGTAGAGGTCGTCGCCTTTGACGGCGAGCTGCATGTTCATCAAACCGCGCACGTTGAGGGCTTTCGCGAGTTTCTTGGCGGCGTCGCGGATGCGGTCCTGCATTGCAACCGAGAGGCTGAAGGGCGGGATGACGCAGGCGCTGTCGCCGGAGTGAATGCCGGCCTCTTCGATGTGCTCCATGATGGCACCGATGACGGTCGTTTCGCCGTCGCTGATGCAATCGACATCGACCTCGGTGGCGTCTTCGAGGAAGCGGTCCACGAGAACGGGGCGGTCGGGCGTGGCCTCGACGGCGTTCTTCATGTAGTGGGTGAGTTCGGCGTCGCTATAGACGATCTGCATGGCGCGGCCACCGAGCACGAAGCTGGGGCGCACGAGGCTGGGGTAACCGATCTGGGCGGTGATGGCCAGGGCCTCCTCGAGTGAGGTAGCGGTGCCGCTGGGGGCCTGGTGCAAACCGAGATCGTCGAGCAGCTTGGCGAACATCTTGCGGTCTTCGGCGAGCTCGATGTTCTTCGGCGAGGTGCCGATGATGCGGACGCCGTTTTCTTCGAGGCCTTTGGCGAGGTTCAGCGGGGTCTGGCCGCCGAACTGGACGATGACGCCGAGCACCTGGTCGTTGACGTTTTCGCGCTCGTAGATGTTGAGCACGTCTTCGAGGGTGAGCGGCTCAAAGTAGAGCTTGTCGCTGGTGTCGTAGTCGGTGGAGACGGTCTCGGGGTTGGAGTTGACCATGATGGTCTCGTAGCCGAGCTCGCGCAGGGCGAAGCTGGCATGGACGCAGCAGTAATCGAACTCGATGCCCTGGCCGATGCGGTTCGGGCCGCCACCGAGGATCATGACTTTCTTGCGGTCGTTGTCGCGCACCTCGTCCTCGATGCCGTAGGTGGAGTAATAGTAAGGCGTGAAGGCCTCAAACTCGGCCGCGCAGGTGTCCACGAGGCGGTAGGTGGGGATGACACCTGCTGCTTTGCGATTCGCCCGTATTTCACTGTCAGACAGCCCAGTCATCAATGCGATTTGCTTATCCGAGAAGCCCAGCTTCTTAGCATGTCGGAAGTGGGCGAATTTGGATTCGCTGACAACGTCTTCATCCGAAATCCCTGTGTTTCCCATGAGGCGCAGGAGGTCATCGACGTCTGGCTTTGCTTCAAACCAATAGCCAATTCGTGCGAGCTCAACACGCTCCTTCACAATCTCCTCAATCTGCCTCAAGAACCACCGATCAATCTTGGTGAGCGAAAACACCTTCTCCACATCCCAGCCCTTCGCGAAGGCCTGACCGAGGAAGAAGATGCGCTCGGCGTTTGGCACGGTGAGCTTCGTCGTGAGCGTCTCGTCATCGACTTCCTTGTCAGCACCATCGCCGATGAGGCCGAAGCGTTTGATCTCCAGGCTGCGCAGGGCCTTTTGAAGGCTCTCCTTGAACGTGCGGCCGATGGCCATGGCCTCGCCGACGGATTTCATCTGCGTGGTGAGCGTTTCGTTGGCACCGGGGAATTTCTCGAAGGTGAAGCGCGGGATCTTGGTGACGACGTAGTCGATGGTGGGCTCGAACGCAGCGGGCGTGTGGCGCGTGATGTCGTTCTTCAGCTCATCGAGCGTGTAGCCGACCGCGAGCTTCGCGGCGATCTTCGCAATCGGGAAACCGGTGGCCTTCGACGCGAGCGCGGAGCTGCGGCTGACGCGCGGGTTCATCTCGATGACGATCATGCGGCCCGTGTCGGGATGCACGGCGAACTGGATGTTCGAGCCGCCCGTCTCAACGCCGATCTCGCGGATGCAGGCGAAGGAGAAGTCGCGCATGATTTGATACTCGCGATCCGTCAGCGTCTGGATCGGCGCCACGGTGATCGAGTCGCCCGTGTGCACGCCCATGGGGTCGAGATTCTCGATGGAGCAGATGATGACGCAGTTGTCCGCCTTGTCCCGGATGACCTCCATTTCGAACTCCTTCCAGCCGAGCAAACTCTCCTCGATGAGCACTTCCGTCACCGGCGAGAGATCGAGTCCGCTGGCCGTGATGGTTTCAAACTCCTCCTTGTTGTAAGCGATGCCGCCGCCGGTGCCGCCGAGCGTGTAGGCTGGGCGGATGATGAGCGGCAGCGTGCCGATCTGAGCAGCAATCTCGCGAGCTTCCTCCATCGTATGCGCCACGCCGGACTGCGGCAGGTCGAGCCCGATCTTGAGCATGGCGTTTTTGAAGAGCAGACGGTCCTCGCCCTTCTCAATGGCATCCGGTTTTGCGCCGATCATGCGCACGCCGTGTTTTTCGAGGGTGCCTGCGCGATGCAGGGACATGGCGGTGTTCAGCGCCGTTTGGCCACCGAGCGTGGGCAGAAGCACATCCGGCTTTTCCTTGATGATGATTTTCTCGACGATCTCGGGCGTGATCGGCTCGATGTAAGTGCGGAAAGCGAACTCCGGATCGGTCATGATCGTCGCGGGGTTCGAGTTGATGAGCACCACCTCATAGCCTTCCTCGCGCAGGGCCTTGCAGGCCTGGACGCCGGAGTAGTCGAACTCACAGCCCTGGCCGATGACGATGGGGCCGGAACCGATGACGAGGATGCGTTTGATGGAGGTGTCTTTGGGCATGATGAGAAAATGACGAGTGACGAATTCGGGGGTGGACGAATGTCTGGTTGGGTGGGGAAAGCGTTTGGGTTGGGGCGCTTTCGTCGGCAG
>JAIXVB010000757.1 GCA_027483245.1 Verrucomicrobiaceae bacterium
ATGAACTCCGCCACCGCTTGCGCGCCTTCAGGGTCAGGCTGACGGAAGGCGATGCGTGAGCGGCAGTTGAGGGTGAGCACCTGAGCCGTTTCTTTTCCGAGCACGGGAAACAACGACGCGTCACTCTGCATGCCCAGGATCAGGCAGCAGTTCGCAGCGCGAAGTCGGTCGATGACGTTGTGGTCCGAAATGCCGTCTTCACTGGCCGTAGCGAGGGCTTGGAACTCATCCATCAGCGCAATCAGGAGGTTCTCGTTCTTTCGTTCCGACTTCGGTTTGTCAAAGCGCATCATCGCGTGCGTGTAAAACAGCAGCTTGATGTAAGTGTTGATATAACGACGCTCGGTTTGGAAGGTCTGGGGGAGCGCGGTGCAGAAAATGCGTCCTTTATCCACATCCGTGATGTCGATGGTGTTGGGCAGATCGGAACAAAAAACCTCGGCGATGTCAGGGTGGGTGAAAAAGCCGAGCATGACTTTCAACGTGCCAACAAGACCTTCTTTTTGTTCGGCCGCTTTGGCGCTGAGGAAGGTCTGATCGAAGTATTTGGCCAGTTTGATTCGCTCGGGGGTACTGTCGGCATCCAGCAATTCTTCGAAGACTTTCTCCATGGCAGAGCTGTCCGTGAGAATCTCATAAGCCCGGAGGACGTTGACGGGTCTGCCCAGGGTTTCCAGCAGTTCGAAAGCACTCGTGAGAGCTTGTTGAGCCGCAGGTTTGAAGAAGGAGGACTGTTCCCCTTCCGTTAAGGACGCGCCGGTATCGACGAGGTTCTTGGCATGCGTCGTGTAGGGCAAGCGCGGATCAGAGACGAGGTTGTAGCGCTCCTTGGGTTTCCAGGATTTATCCAAACGATCGGGACGCACCGCGAGAACGCAGATGGCCTCTGGGCGTCCATGACCAGCCGCGTGCTCCATCGCAAAGAAATGTTCATCGCCCTTGGCCCCGAGAATGAGGCCACCCCAGTTCGGCCGACTCATGCTGATCTGATGCAGCAATGGATTGAAGCCGGAGGTTGTCTTCCCCACCCCAGTATCTCCGGTGATCAGCCAGTGACGCGTGAATTCTCCAGGCAGCCATTTGAGGTTTTTGTATTGGACGATGTAGTCCTTTTTGCTGAAATCCGGCTGCCATTTCAACAGGACAAAGGCCGTGAGGATCGAGATAAAAGCCACCCCACCGGTGACTTCGTTGACGCTATCATACTGGAAAACATACCAAACGCCGAACCCGGCGATGGCAACTGCGGCGAGAAATTTCAGAAAAGAGAACATGGGTAAAGGGGTGCGGGCGGGCTGAAGGGTAACGTCAGTCTTTGATCAACCATTGATTAGCTCTTTCCTGCCAAAGTGTGACGCGGAAATCTTCAGCAACCTTTTCTCCCCCTGTTAGAGTGCTCTCAGACGGCGATCAGCTCTTCAAAAAAAGCGCCCGAAATCACTTTCCTGGTCCCCACAGCTCACGCCGCGTTTTGTTGGCGAAAAAAACGCACGCCTGGAAAGCCGTGCTTTTTCGTCACATTTGGATTCATTCGGTCTATTTCTCATTTCAGCCCACTGTCTCTCACCCAAAACACATAAGCATGAATCCCTCTCAACCGCCGCTCATGGCAACAAAGGAACTGCCCACGGAGCATTCGGACTCAGCAAGCATGCTCCAACAACCCACTTCAGCGTCAACACTGACCAGAAGCAACAGGATCTTGGAAACCCTTTCCCAAGGCGCGACAACGATGGTCAAGCAGGTCGCTTAATCATGTATTGGAGTGGAAAAACCAAGTCGTAAAATCATCAAATAAAGTGCCTCTTTTGTCTGTCATTCAAACGTTCTCCAAACACTTGGGCTATTTCCAAACCATCGTTTTCAGACTCGAGAAAATAATCCGATGACAGGTCCACTCTGGGAAACTAAACTGAGAAGCTGTTAACCACGTTGTCATGGAAACCCCCACTCCATCAGGCCCAGGCAAAACCGCTCCGCCTACGTCGTCGGAGATCACCTCACGCACCCTTTACCCAGGTGGCGCGATGGCGGAGATGGATTTTGACCAAACCATCAAGATTAAGACGCCAGGCAGTGGCATGACGATCTTTAATCGTTACAAGCTTGACCGTGTTTTGGGTCGCGGTGGCATGGGCGTTGTTTGGTTGGCGGACGACCTCAAACTGGAGCGTCCTGTGGCAATGAAATTTCTGCCCAGCCTGATCGGTCTCGATCCTGCGGCAGTGAAGGAACTGAAGACGGAGACCCGCCGGGGTTTGGAACTTTCGCACCCTCACATCGTTCGCATCTATGATTTCGTCGATGATGAAGATGCGGCGGCGATTTCCATGGAGTTTGTCGATGGCAAGACTCTCTCGGAGCTGCGCATGGCCAAGGAACATGGCGTTTTCACGGTGGAAGACATTTCCAAGTGGCTGCTCGGTGTCTGTGATGCCCTCGACTACGCGCACTTTCAGCGGAAAGTCGTTCATCGCGATTTGAAGCCTGCAAACATCATGCTGACCACGAAGGATGCCGTGGCAAAAATCGCTGATTTCGGCATCGCCCGCAGCCTTTCAGACACCATGAGCCGCCTGTCGGCGGCCCACATCGGCACCAGCGGCACTCTGCCCTACATGAGCCCGCAGCAGGCCATGGGTGAGCGCCCCTTACCAACAGATGACGTCTATTCTTTGGGAGCCACGCTCTACGAACTGCTCTCTGGCAAACCGCCGTTCTATCGGGGTGATCTGCCCACCCAGATCAATTCAAAAATCCCTCCTTCCATGCTGGAGCGCCGGCAGGAACTCGAGATTCCAACTTCCGATACCATCCCCAAAATCTGGGAGGATGCCATCGCTGCTTGCCTGCATAAGGAACCTTCCATGCGCCCCAGCTGCGCAGGAGCCCTAGCCGAAATGGTCGGCCTGAAACCTGGGACGGTGACCCTGCGCACCGCTCAAACCTTCACTGGCGGTCAATTGCAAAAGGCTCCTGCTTCGAAAGCCCCGCTCATC
Source organism: Verrucomicrobiaceae bacterium (assembly GCA_027483245.1). GTDB lineage: Bacteria > Verrucomicrobiota > Verrucomicrobiia > Verrucomicrobiales > Verrucomicrobiaceae > Prosthecobacter. The sequence goes on from JAIXVB010000757.1 coordinate 3,000, forward strand.
GCCGCTGCAGCAGCCATCATCGCCGCCGCAGGATCCGCCGTGTATTATTTCAAGCAACCCGTCGTCGATTCTGCCCCGCTCGTTGCCCAAACGAGCCCAGAGAACAAGCCGACGGCTGAATTGCCCAAACCGGCGGACAAGCCCAAAACAAACGAGCCAGTCGTTGTGGCAGCTCCCAAGACCAAAGAGCCAGAAGCAACGCCAACCCCTGCCCAAGGCACCGAAAACCCAGACCCGGCACCAACGGTCGCAGCTCAAATGCCGACGGCACCTGCTGACGCTCCCCCTGCCCCGACAACGGGCACGATCCCCGCGATCACGCCCCCTAAACCCACGGTCACCCTCGTTCCTGCGGATGATCCTGCCGCAGCGCCAGGACAACCGATGGCACCAACCGCACCCACTGTAGCTGCTGTGCCCACCTTGCCCGCCCCAAGTCCAGCCGTTCCAACTACGGCCCCTGGAACTGTGACGCCCCCAGCGGTTTCAGGAACCATGCCTTTGACACCGGATCCAAATGGCGCTCTGGCAGGTGCTTTGACACCGCCTCCTTCCGCCGCCGTGCAACCTCTCGTCAGTGATCCACCTGCCGGTTTTTGGACCTTGGATCAGATGTATCCTACGCCCCCGTTCACGATGTATTCGGAAAGTGGTCGCAAGCAGATCCTCTACAAGACTCAGTCCCTGCTGAAAGAAAAGGGCATCTACACCTCCACAGTGGACGGAAAAGAAGGCAAAGGCACTCACAATGCCATCCAGCTCTTCCAAGCCAAGTCAGGCCTGCGCCCCACGGGTTTGCTCGATGTTCCTACCCTCGCCGCACTGGAGCTCACAACCATGCCAGACGATCCTAAATGGACCCCGCCAGCCTCGGCAAGCTCAGGCAGCCGCTCCTACAGTCGTCGCAATACCAAAGAAAAAGAAGAACCGGGTTTCATGGAACGCACCGGCGAGAAGCTCAAAAACTTCTTCCGATGATCTCTGTGGGCAAAAACCTCTGTGGCTGAATCTAACAACGCCCATCATGGCAGAGCCTTGATGGGCGGATGATGTGTCTCTACTCCAGATTTGAGAGAGCTATCAGCTCACTTTTTCTTCGCGGTCTTTTTCACCGCTTTCTTGGCCTGGACTTTCTTCGCCACTTTGACAGTCTTCGTCGGCTTGGCGACTTTGACGGCCTTGGTTGCCTTGACAGCTTTCTTTGCGGACTTCGCAGCCTTCTTCGCCAGGGGTTTGCCTTTGAGAATGCCAGAAACACCACCTTCACGTGTCAGGCGCTTTTGCAGCAGATCTTCACGGAAGCTGATCGCCTCGGCCAAGACTTCATCATGCGTCTCCTTGGTGTAGCGGTACACTTTCGAAACCGTCTTGCCTTTCTCAGCGCGCACTGAAACGGCAATGAGGCGTGTGACTTTGCCTTTCGCTGTCTTGTATTTCCGATAAGAAATCCCGACGTGACCGCTTTTGTTTTTCTTATTCTGCGTGTGGGCAATACGCGATGCCTCCGTCTCAGGCATTTGGCTCATCAAAGCATCCCGATATTGACGCGCCATCTTCAACGCTCCCTTCGTCCCACCATACAGACTATCTGAAAAATGTTTGGTGTGCAGGGAACCACTGCGGGAGATACAGACCTGGAAACCATGCGTCTGTTTTGTAGAATCTGCGCGGGTATCGATACGTTTGATGTTGCGTTCAGAGAGGGGATTGGAGCGGCGGCGCATATGGGGGCTAAAGTGGGGGGAAACGCGAAATAGGGCGCATCCAACCTGTCCGCAACCCTAAAGTGAGACAACTTCCCAACCTTGGTTAAACCTTGCGAAGTCAAGGCTTGCCTTCTCAATTTTCAGGGATTTCAAACGCTTGCCCCCTCCTCAAGAATGCGCGCTTTCTACGGATCTGAGGACGCGAAGAACCCTGCAGCGTCTCAAACATCCGCATTTCTCGGATTCACCCGACCGAACAACGGGGAATCCACTCATGATTTCCAACGGAACACCCATCCCCACTAAATCACGCGATCATTGCCACCATCGACCGGGATCTGGGCGCCGGTGACTTTGGCAAACAAGGGGGAAGCCATCGCACTGACCATGTTGCCGATGTCCTTGCTCTTGATCTCGACCTTCATGAGGTTCTTGGTCTTGTATTCCTCGACCGTCATGCCGTAGCGAGTGGCGCTCTTTTGCAGCGCTTCGGGAGTCCAGAGTTTGGTGTCAAAAACGGCGTCCGGGTGGATGATGTTGACGCGAATCTTGTGCGGCGCGAGTTCAAGCGCGGCGACACGGCAAAGCTGTGTCAGGGCAGCCTTGCTGCATGAGTAGGCACTGGCGCCTGGTCCTGGGGCTTTGAAGTTTCGGCTGCCCACAAAGATGATGCTGGCGTCGATGCCCTGCTTGACGAAGGGGATGACCTTGTTCATCAGCTTTTGATGGCTGGTGAGATTGATCAACAGCGTGCGATCCCAATCGCTCTGCGCCATCGCATCCAAGTGATCATTCTTGGGGAAAATGCCTGCATTGCTGACGACAATGTCGATGCCCCCATACTCACGGACCGTGAAGTCGATGGCGTCTTGAACGGGCTGATCTTCGGTGAGATTCACCACGATGCCGACCGCACCAATCTTTTTCATGATCTCTGGGATGTCTTTGTCGATGTCGAGACCAACAACCTGAGCCCCCTGTTCGGCGAGGCTTTCGGCAATCGCAAAACCAATGCCCGCTGCGCAACCCGTGACGAGTGCGATCTTGCCCTGATGCACCTTGCGTGCTGGACCTTTGCGGAGTTTGGCCTGTTCGAGATCCCAGTATTCAATCGCGAAGATGTCGCTTTCTGGGAGCGGTTCCCAACCACCGACGGCCTCCCCCAGAGCGACCGTTGCAGCCGTGGAAACAGCGATGTCCGCGACGACGTTTGCGTCTTTCAGACTATCCCCGAAACTGACAACGCCCTGACTTGGCCAAAGGGCAAAGCGGGGTGCGCTGTCGAGTTTGCTGTGCCCATTCGAATGACGGTCGAAGTAAGCCTGATAATCATCCGCAAACTTCTGCACGGAAGCTTCAAGGTCCTCGCCGATGAAGGCCGGAGCACGTTTGGTGCGGATGCTGTGATCCGGCGTCAAAGGGCCGCGCGTGCCAAAGTCGGCCACGTTTGGCAGGCTCGCATAACCCACCGCGTCAGCACTCGCATTGAGGCGGGCAATTTGTGGGAATCCACGATGCTGAGAGACGATTCGACGAAGCTTGGCGAGGGCTTGCAGGTCTTCGCTGGCAGCAGCTTGAGCAGGCTGGAACCCCGCACTCTTCACCGCGAGGTATTCCTCCGCCTGGGTCACCATTTCGATGTGCAATTCGTAACTCTTACGGGCATCGTCATCGAAGGTGAAAAGGCCGTGTTTCAGCAACACCATGCCCTGGATTCCTTCGGCACGCAGATCGCGACCCGCAATCAGTTCAGCGATGGTTTTGGCCAAAATAAAGCCAGGCATCACATAGGGCACGATGATGACTCGATCGCCATAAAGCTCTTTCACACGGGCTTCGCCCTCGGCATTGCAGGTTAGGGCAGAGATCGCGTTTGCATGGCTGTGATCCACGAAGCGGAAAGGAATGATGGCATGCAAGATGGCCTCAATGCTGGCTGCAGGCGCATTGGGATCGGTCATCGCCGCGCGCTGCTGGAGGACCATGTCTTCATCGCTCATCGTGGCGAGTTTGGACATCTTGATCAGAGCCTCTTGCCGAACTGGGGAAAAGCCCGCACGCTCAATCGTGCCGAGGTCCCAACCGCTGCCCTTCACATAACAAAGGTCCACCTCGTCGCCAAAGAAGTCCTTTTCAGTCACTTTGACGGAGGTATTGCCACCGCCATGCAGCACCAGCGCTGGATTTCTCCCCAGCAGGCGGCTGGTATAGACACGCTGTCCCAGCAGGTCGGTTCCGAAAGTGGCGGCTTCTGTGTCGTTCCAAAGGCTTTGCATGATGGGAAAAAGGGACGCCAGACTTCCGGCAGATGCGACAAGGCGCAAGGGGATTTTGGGA
>JAIXVB010000206.1 GCA_027483245.1 Verrucomicrobiaceae bacterium
AGCGGCGTGGACAGCCTGTATTCGATCGTCCAGATGCCTGGCGGAGTGCCCGTGGCGACCTTTGCCATCGGCAATGCCGGTGCGACCAATGCGGGCCTGTTTGCGGTCTCCATGCTGGCCAATGAAAACCCGGAACTGGCCGTGAAACTGAAAGACTTCCGTGCCCGCCAGACCGCCAAAGTGCTGGAAAGCCAAACTGAGATCGAATGACGGCTGCCCTGACTTCTTCTGTGACCGAACCTACTCCAACCTCACCTGTTCTCGCTCTCAATTCCGCACCTCGCATGTTCCTCCCTCCTTCCACTCTCGGCATTCTCGGCGGCGGTCAGCTGGGGCGCATGTTGGCTGTCGAGGCCCGGCGCAGCGGTTATCGGGTGGTGATTTTCACCGATGAACCCGCCGGTTGCCCCGCTGGTCAGGTGGCGGATGTGGAGATCAATGCCGCCTACGATGATGCGGAGGCGCTGCAGCGTTTCCTCACTCAGGTGGATGTGGTTACTTCGGAGTTTGAAAACATCCCCGATGTCTGTTTGCAAGCCGTGGAGGCTGTGAAACCGCTGCGCCCGAGTCGGCTCGCGATCCACACCACGCAGCATCGGGAACGAGAAAAGCTTTTCCTCCGTGAGCAGGGAATCGCCTGCGCAGAGTTCCAAATCGTGGAGTCACTCGCCCAACTTGAAGCCGCGGTCGCGGTTTTGGGGCGTCCCTGTGTCATTAAAACAGCGGCCTTTGGTTACGATGGCAAAGGTCAGGCCAAGGTGAACGAAGACACGGATCTGGCCGAAGCTTGGAAGGCTTTTGAAGGTCATCACGCCGTGGTGGAGCAGTGGGTGCCGTTTGTCTGCGAGGTGTCCGTGGTGGGTGCCCGCAGTGTCGAGGGGCGCATGGCCACGCATGGCGTTGTGGAGAATCGCCACGCCCATCACATTCTCGATGTCACACTTGCCCCTGCGCAGGTGGAAGCGGCCATTCTGGAGCAGGCTTACGAACTCTGGGAGGCCGTGGCCGTTGGGCTGGATTACGTGGGCACAATGGCTGTGGAGATGTTTGTCACGGCCGATGGGAAAGTGCTGGTCAACGAGATCGCCCCGCGTCCCCACAACAGCGGTCATTACACGATCGATGCCTGCATCACCAATCAGTTCCAGCAGCAGCTGCGTGCTGTCTGTGGTCTGTCTTTGGGCGACCCGACTCAGCACACCCCTGCGGTCATGGTGAATCTGCTCGGCGATGTCTGGCCGTCTGAGACACAGCCCCCCGATTGGTCTTCCATTTTAAATCACCCACGTGCCAAGCTGCACCTCTATGGCAAAGCGACGGCGCGCCCGAAGCGTAAGATGGGACATTTCACTGTCCTGGCGGACACGGTGGAAGAGGCGCTGGAGTCAGCCGAGCTGGCCCGCAGCGCTCTTCTTTGAGACCGGTTGAAGTGGATTAAAGCAGACCGAGCTGAATCAGCGTCGCTTTCAGTTCGGCTGTTTTTGCCTCTTCCATGGGGACGAGCGGCAGGCGCAGTTCTGGGCTGCAATGTCCCGCCAAAGCCATCGCCGTTTTGATCGGGATCGGATTGGTGGACAGCTTCAAAAACGCCGCAAAGAGCGGGTAGTATTGGGTGTGAATCTTCAGCGCCTCAGCGTAGTCGCCTTTGAGGGCGAGTTTCACCATGTCACTGATCTGTTTGGGGATCAGATTCGAGGCGACACTGACAATGCCCACGCCGCCGACCGACATGAATGGCAGGGTCAGACCATCGTCACCGGACAGGATTTCGAAATCGGCGGGCAGCAGCTGCTTCATTTGGCTGACGCGTTCAGGATTGCCGCCTGCTTCCTTGATGGCGCGGATGTTTGGGCAGGACTCCGCCAGACGCACGATCACATCGAGTCCAATCTCAATGCCGCAGCGTCCAGGGATGCTGTAGAGCATGATCGGCAGCTTGGTGTTGTCTGCGACAGCTTTGAAATGCTGATACAGACCTTCGGGGCTGGGTTTGTTGTAATACGGCGCGACTTGCAGAGAAGCGTTTGCGCCCGCAGCTTCGGCTTCCTGGGTCAGCTCGATGGCCTCACGCGTGCTGTTGGAACCGGTGCCCGCCATGACAATGCCGCGACCTTTGGCGAACTCGACGGTCAACTGCACCACGCGCTCATGCTCATCGTAATCGAGCGTGGGGGATTCACCCGTCGTGCCACAGGGCACCACGCCAGTCACGCCGTTGTCGAACTGAAAATCGACCAGCTTTTTGAGAGCCTCCTCATCAAGCTGACCGTTGAGAAAGGGAGTGACGATGGCGGTGTGGGTTCCTGCGAACATAGAGGGATGGGGAAAATCAGGCCGTGGCGAACAGGCGAAGACGCTTTGAGAGGAGTGGTAAAGGTCGCACATTGCAGAATGATCTCAAGCAGCGACGAAGTGAAGAGCGGGTAAGATCAAATCTGAACCGTGCCCGTGAACACAAAATCGGCCGGGCCAAACAGCGTCACGTCGGTGTATTCATGCGGAGTGGTTTCGGTAAAGCCGACGAGCAGTGTGTCGCCGCCTTTCACCAGGACAGAAACCGGACTCGGCACGCCTGTGAGTTCGTGGTGAAGCAGCGCGCAGGCGACCATGCCCGTGCCGCAGGCCAGGGTTTCGTCTTCCACACCGCGTTCATAGGTGCGGATGGAGATGCTGCCAGGAGCGATCACTTTGGCGAAGTTCGCATTGGTGCCGCGGGGTTTGAAGGCCTCGTGATAACGCAAAGCCGCGCCCCACTCACGAACAGGCACCTTTTCCAGATCCTCGACGAAAACGACGGCGTGTGGCACGCCTGTGTTCAGACTGTGGACGGTGAGTGTCTCGTTCGCGACGGGCAGCTCCTGGGCCAATTTCAGGCTGTGGGGAGCGCTCATGTTGATGCGCACCTGTCCGGCCTCGAATTCAGCCGAGATCATGCCGGCGAGGGTTTCAAAGCGGATCTGGGTGAGTTGGTCGTCGTGCAGTCGATTCACGAAACTGCCAAAGCAGCGTGCGCCATTGCCACACATTTCAGCCTCGCTGCCGTCAGCATTGTAATAGCGCATCTTGAAGTCACCGCCTTCTGTGGCGGGCTCCACGCACAGAAGACCATCCGCGCCGACACCGCGATGGCGGTCGCAAAGCTGAGCGATCTGGGTTGGGGTGAGGGCGAGTGACAGGTCACGATTGTCCAGCATGACGAAGTCATTGCCAGCGCCGTTCATTTTGGTGAATGAGAGGGTCATAAAAAGAGAATCAAAGAGCTTTCACGGCAGCGACGAGAGGCCTCACAAAGGCTTCGACCTGTTGAGCGAGATCGGCGGCCGATCCGTTTTTCTCAATCAGCTTTACGATGGCGCTGCCGACCACGACTCCGTCAGCCATGCTCGCGACCTGGGCCGCTTGGTCTGGATTGGAAACACCAAAGCCCACGCACACCGGCACATCGGTGGATTTTTTGATCACGGCCACCTGCTCAGAGATGCCGCTTGCCACTTCGACCTGGGCTCCTGTCACCCCGAGACGGGACACATAATAAACAAAACCTTCGGCGCTTTTGGCGATGCTGGCGATGCGCTCCGGCGGGGAAGTCGGGGCGATGAGCTGGATGTGACGCAGTTCAGGTGTGGGCTTCAGTTCAGCGTTCTGAGCCACTTCATCGGGCGGCAAATCCAGCACCAGCACACCATCGACACCGGCCGCTGCGGCGTCGATGTGAAAGCGCTCATACCCATACGTGTAAACGGGATTGAGATATGTGAAGAGCACCAGAGGGATCTGCGACTTCGTGCGCAACTCGCGGATCATTTCCAGCACCTTGGGGGTCGTGGCCCCAGCCTTCAGCGCTCGGTCCGCCGCCATCTGATTGACCACGCCATCCGCCAGGGGATCGGAGAAAGGAACGCCGAGTTCGACGATGTCCACACCCGCGCGTTCGAGCCCGAGAACGATGTCGATGGTGGCGCTCAAAGTTGGGTCACCCGCAGCCACATAAGCCACGAAGGCGCGCTTGCCGGTGGCGCGGAGTTGGGCGAAATGGGTGTCGATGCGGTTGGTGGGGGCAGACATGGGGGCCGATTCTCTAGCGCGTGCCCTCACCATGTGCAACTCGCCGCAGAGCCCCAAAACTCATCCAATCTCTCCAGAACTTCCAGATTCTGGACGAGTTGGGTGGAAATTCTTGTCAAAAACGGTCCCGCGAATGCCTTATAGTCTCATCATGCTTTCTCGCTCCGCTTTTTTGCTCACCTGTTTCTCGCTGGCCGCCCCCGCGCTGGCCATCGAACCAGAGTCGCTGAAGTTTTTTGAAAATAAGATCCGTCCGATCTTGGCGGAGTCCTGTTACTCCTGCCACGCCGACAAAAAACAAAAGGGTGGCCTGCGCGTCGATAATCTCACCTACCTGAATCAAGGCGGTGACACCGGCCCAGCCTTGGTGGCGCACAAACCCGACGAGTCTCTGCTCATCAAAGCCGTGAGCTACCTCGACAGCGATCTGGAAATGCCCCCAGATGGCAAACTGCCAGACGATCAAATCGCGGCCCTAAAACAATGGATCGCCATGGGGGCCCCCTGGCCGGAGTCTGAAGTCGCTGCGGCCAAACCCGCCCGCAAACCCGGTGAGTTCACTCAAGAGGACAAGGAATGGTGGGCTTTTCAGCCGGTAAAAAAACCAGCAGTGCCTGCGGTGAAGCTCACGTCTGGAAATGAAGTGGACGCCTTTGTTCACACGGAGCTGGCCAAAAATGGCCTGGAACCCTCCGCCGAGGCCTCGCCGGAGGAATTGATCCGGCGTGTTTATTTCGATCTGCACGGCCTGCCACCGACTCCTGAAGAAGTCGCTGCCTTCATCCAAGAAAGTCAAAAGCCTGCGGGAGTCCAAAAAGCCTACGAAACGCTGGTGGACAAACTTTTGGCCAGTCCACGCTACGGTGAACGCTGGGCTCAGCATTGGCTGGACCTCGCAAGATACGCCGAATCCGAGGGCTATCGCCTCGACGCCTATCGCCCGAATGTCTGGCCTTATCGTGATTACGTCATCGAGTCCCTGAACTCCGACAAACCTTACGATCAGTTTGTCCGTGAGCAAATCGCCGGGGATGAGATCGATCCGAGCAACCCCAAGGTCACCATCGGCACCGCTTTTTTGCGTCACACGATTTAT